>CAZHIK010000009.1:0-29769 GCA_964532635.1 uncultured Enterobacterales bacterium | reverse complement strand
CCTGCTCCCCTGTGTCACGGCAGCAACGTGAGCGAGCGCTGGACCCCTTGACGCGTCTCGAAGATTGTACGATTCGTTGCAGAATTGAGGCTCATGGGCCTTCCAGGCTCGCTCTCGCGGTGAGGGTGTGAATGAGTTGGACGGACGGCTCCAACCCCGAGCCGCGAGGAGAAACTCATGCGACCCACCACTCTGCTGCTCCTGGCCGCCCTCGTGGCCTGCGGAGACAAGGAACCCGTGGACGACACCGCCCCCCCCGAGGCGGACACCGACACCGACACCGACACCGACACCGACACCGACGCCGACGCCGATGCCGATACCGACGCCGACGCCGACGCCGATGCCGATGCGGACGCCGACGCCGATGCGGACACCGACGCCGATGCCGATGCCGATGCCGACGCCGACGCCGACGCCGACGCCGACGCCGATGCGGACACCGACGCTGACACCGATCCCGACACGGACACCGACGGCGACGGCCTGACCGACCTCGAAGAGTCCGCCCTGGGCACCGACCCCTCCGATCCCGACACCGACGGCGACGGCATCGATGATGGCGACGAGGTGGACGAGTACGGATCCGATCCGTTGCTCGCGGACACCGACGGTGACGGCTGGGACGACGGCGACGAGGTGGACGACTACTCGGATCCCACCGACGCCACGGACTACCCCTACGCCGGTGGCTGGGCCAAAGGCGCTTGCCGCGACAGCATCGTCAGCACGGGCACCTCCGTGGGCGACATCGCTCCGGACTTCGCCCTCTCGGACCAGTTCGGCGAGACGGTCTACCTGCACGACTTCTGCGATCGAGCGGTCCTGGTGACCTTCGGCGCCTTCTGGTGAGGCGGCTGCACCTCCGAAGCCTCCGGTCTGGAGGCCACCTATTCGAAGTACGAATCCTACGGTTTCATCGCCATCTCGAGCTGGGGCGAGAACAGCAGTCGAAGCAACCCCACGCAGAGCGACCTGCAGAGCATGGCCAGCTACTACAGCATGACCATGCCGGTCGTGGCGGATCCCGGCTGGGGCACGCTGTACACCTACACCAGCGGTCACCCCAACCGGATGCTGATCGGTCCCGGCGCCGAGATCATCCAGATCGGCGGCAGCGTCACCGATCGAGACATCCAGGCCGTGCTTCCGACGACCTTTCCCTAGGGCCCACAGGGCTATCCCAGGGTCCTACAGGGTCTCGTAGATCCCGTACCTGCGCAGCATCGTGAGCACGTAGGTGCGGGACAGGCCCGCCTCGCGGGCGGCGGCGGTGATGTTTCCGTCGACCCGCTCCATCAGGCGCTCGAAGTAGGGCCGCTCGTGCATGGCCAGCAGCTCCGACTTGAACGCCTTGAACTCCTGGTCCATGTTCAGCTCTGCAGGCGTGGTTCCGGCTGGAGAGCTCACCCCCTGGTCGGTCCCGGCCGTCCAGCCCCGCAGCATCACGTGCTCGGCCTCGATGTCGTCGTCGCCGGCCAGCATCGACGCGCGTGCCAGGGCGTTGGCCAGCTCGCGCACGTTCCCGGGCCAGCTGTGGGTCTTCAGCCGGTCCAGGGCTCCGTCGCTCAGCCCCGGCGCCTTGCGCATGGCGGGATCCTCACGGGCCAGACGCTCCAGCAGGCGCGCCGCCAGCGGACCGATGTCCGCAGCGCGGTCCCGCAGGGGGGGCACCATCAGCTCGATGCCCGCGAGGCGGAAGTAGAGGTCCTGCCGGAAACGATCAGCCTCTACCTCCCCCCAGAGGTTGCGGTTGGTGGCCGCCACCAGCCGGAAGTCGATCTCCACCTCCCGGTCGCCGCCCACCGGCCGCACGCGACCGCGGTCCAGGGCGGTGAGCAGCTTGGGCTGCACCGCCGGGGGCAGCTCGCCGATCTCGTCCAGCAGCAGGGTGCCCCCTCGAGCCTGCTGGAACACGCCCTCGGCGTCCTTGTGGGCCCCGGTGAAGCTGCCCTTGACGTGCCCGAACAGGGTGCTCTCCACCAGCTCCGGAGGCAGGCCACCGCAGTTGATGGCCACGAAGGGGCCACCGCAGCGGGCGCTCTGGGCGTGCAGCGCTTCGGCGACCGCCGTCTTGCCAGTGCCCGTCTCACCCAGCAGCAACACGGACAGGTCCCGTGAGGCCACTCGGCTGAGCATGTCGAACAGCCGCTGCATGGGTGGGGTTCGCCCCACCAGCTTGCCGGAGGCGTCGGTGCTGGCTTGACGCGTGGTCTGTACGTCGTGGCGCGCTTCGATGGCGATGGAGCTGGAGCCCACTCGCACCACCGTGCCGGGCTCGAGGGTAGCCTCGACGATGCGGGCGGTCTCCACCCACACCCCGTTGGTGCTGTTGCGGTCGCGCAGGCGGATGGTGTCGCCGCGGATGATGATCTCACAGTGGATGCCGCTCACCCGGGGATCGTCGAGCACGAGATCGCACCAGGCCTGCCGCCCGATGAGGGTGCGGACTGGCATGGGATCCAGCGTGGTGCCTCGTGCGGGTCCGTCGAGTACCCGCATCACGCAGTGTCGGATGTCGACGAGGTCCTCGTCGGAGGCGGCGATGGTGGCAGCGATGTCGGAGGTCGGAGCCATGGTGGAGAGCCTGGAACGGGGGCGGACTGAAGCTAACCCGGGGTCTTTCCGATGCGGATCGGCGGGTCGGGGTCGGCTCGGGTGGTGCGGCCAGGCCAGGCCAGGCCAGCCCTGCGATCACTTGGATTCGACAACCCCTTGTAGACAATTGTGATTTTTCATGGCTATAGGGCGACTCTCCCTCCCTTTCGAGGGAGAATGGTCGCGAAGTGTCACCCGAGGTCCCTGCCCATGCGTCGCCTGCTCTTCCTCGCTACGCTGCTGCTCACCGCCTGCCCCGGCCCGGACAAGCCCACCGACGACACCGGAGAGATCCCCGGCGAGGTCGATCTGGACGGGGACGGCTACGACTCCGGCTCTGACTGCGACGACAGCGATCCCGCCGTGTTTCCCGGCGCCGTGGAGCGCTGCAACGGCTACGACGATGACTGCGATGGCTTCGTCGACGACGAAGATCCAAGCCTCGACGGCGACCTGACGGCGTCCATCGACGACGATGGCGATGGCTTCGGCACCATGGACGACGACGATCAGGACACGTTCTGCGAGGTCCCGTCGGGCTGGGTCGAGGACGCCACCGACTGCGACGACGAGGACCCGGACGTGTACCCGGGAGCGCAGGAGTACTGCAACGAGATCGACGACGACTGCGACGGCGAGATCGACGAGGACGGAGCGCTGGACTCCGCCTGGTACCTCGACAGCGATGGCGACGGCTTCGGGGACGACGACGAGCTCCTCGAGCAGTGCGAGCAGCCGTCGGGCTACGTGCTCGACGGCGGTGACTGCGACGACGCAGACGACAGCGTCTTCCCCGGCGCCGACGAGTACTGCAACGATGTGGACGACGACTGCGATGGCGAGATCGATGAGGGCGGTGCCCTGGATGCGGCCACCTGGTACGCCGACGCCGACAGCGACGGCTTCGGTGACCCCGACAGCACCACCGCCGCTTGCGAACAGCCCAGCGGCTACGTGCTGGACGCCACCGACTGCGACGACGCTTCCGACGGCGTCTTCCCGGGTGCGGACGAGTACTGCAACGAAATCGACGACGACTGCGACGGAGACGTGGACGAAGACGACGCCGTGGACGCCTCCACCTGGTACGCCGACCTGGACTCAGACGGCTACGGCGACGCCGCCAGCACCACCGCAGCCTGCGAGCAGCCCACCGGCTACCTCTCCGACAGCAGCGACTGCGACGACACCAACGACGCCAGCTACCCTGGCGCCGACGAGATCTGTGACGCCCTGGACAACGACTGCGACGGCACCGTGGACGAGGATGTGGTGGACGGCACCACGTGGTACCTCGACGGTGACGGTGACGGCTACGGCGACGCCGCCAGCTCCTCCAGCACCACCACCTGCGACCAGCCCACCGGCTACGTGGCTGACGACAGCGACTGCGACGACTCCGACGCCTCCATCCATCCCTACGCCGATGAGTACTGCAACGGGATCGACGACGACTGCGACGGCAGCACCGACGAGTCCAGCGCCGTGGACGCCACCACCTGGTACGCCGACGCCGACAACGACAGCTACGGCGACACCGCCACCAGCACCGTCGACTGTGAGCAGCCCAGCGGCTTCGTCGCCGATGCCACCGACTGCGACGACCTGGACTCCATGGTCAACCCCGCGGCCGACGAGTACTGCGACAGCGTGGACAACGACTGCGATGGCATCACCGACGAGGCCGACGCCATCGACGCCACCACCTGGTACGACGATGCCGACGGTGACAGCTACGGCGATCCCGACACCAGCGTCGCGGCCTGCACCGCTCCCAGCGGCTACGTGGCCGACTTCAGCGACTGCGACGACGACGATGCCTCCATCAACCCCGCGGCCGACGAGTACTGCGACGGCGTGGACAACGACTGTGACGGCGCCACCGACGATTCCAGCGCCGTGGATGCCAGCACCTGGTACGCCGACAGCGACGGTGATGGCTACGGCGACAGCTCGAGCACCGTCACCGCCTGCAGCCAGCCCTCCGGCCACGTCTCTGACAGCACCGACTGCCTCGACTCCGACGCCTCGGCCTACCCGGGAGCCGACGAGTACTGCGACGGTGTGGACAACGACTGCGATGGCGCCGCCGACGAGGCCGACGCCATCGACGCCAGCACCTGGTACCTCGACACCGACAGAGATGGCTACGGCGACGCCACGGCCACGACCACCGCGGCCTGTAGCCAGCCCGCTGGGCACGTCTCCGACGGCACCGACTGCGACGACACCGATGCCCTGGTGAACCCGGGGTCCGACGAGCTCTGCAACGGCTACGACGACGACTGCGACGGGGATGTGGACGAGGACACAGCCGTGGACGCCAGCACCTGGTACACCGACGCCGACGGGGACGGCTACGGAGACAGCTCCAGCACGGTCAGCGCCTGCTCCCAGCCCAGCGGTACCGTCACCAACAGCCACGACTGCGACGACACCGACGCGGCGGTCTACCCCCTCGCCGACGAGTACTGCAACGGCTACGACGACGACTGCGACGGGGATGTGGACGAAGACACCGCGGTGGACACCAGCACCTTCTACATGGACGGCGACGGGGACGGCTACGGTCGCTCTACGCTGTGGGCCGATGCCTGCTCGGCCCCCAGCGGCTTCGTGGCAGACAACACCGACTGCGACGACAGCGACGCCGGCATCCATCCCGGAGCCGACGAGTACTGCGATCGGGCGGACCACGACTGTGACGGAGACACCACCGCGGGCGCGGTGGATGCCGACACCTGGTACGCCGACACGGATGGGGACGGGTACGGTGACTCTGGTAGCAGCACCACGGCCTGCACCCAGCCCAGCGGCTACTCGGCGCTGGGCGGCGACTGCGACGAGACCGACACCGAAATCCACCCCGGCGCCACCGAGTACTGTGACGGCGTGGACACGGACTGCGACGGCATCGCCGACGGCAGCGGGCTGGTCACCTTCGAGGACACCAGCGGTAGCCTGTCGGACTATTCCACCGACTTCGCCACTGGCACCGCCTCCAGCGCCTACGCCCGCACACTCCGCTGGGACGGCACGCTGGTGTTCTGCCCCGGCACCTACTACACCCACCTCACTGTGCGGGCCTCCACCCTGGCCATCGAAGGCTCCGGCGGCTCTGGCAGCATCACCCTGCAGGGTGACGGCACCACCACGGTCATCGCGGCCAACAGCACCGCCTCCTCCCTCTCCATCGAAGGCGTCACCGTGCGCAACGGATCCGCCAGCTACGGCGGGGGGATCCACGGCGGCACCCACGGGCTGGACATCGAGCTCGACGACGTGGTGATCGAGGACTGCTACGCCTCCAACAGCGGCGGCGGGCTGTACCAGTACGGCTCGGGTTCCGTGATCGCCACCGACCTGGTGCTGGACAGCAACCAGGCTGCCTCGAACGGTGCCGGGTTGTACGCTTGGGGCTCGGATGTCTACCTGGACGGAGCCGAGGTCACGGACAACGAGGCAGGCTCCTATGGCGGCGGCCTGTACATTCGCGATGGCAACCTCGAGATCGACGCCAGCACCCTGTCGTCCAACGAAGCTACCTACGCTGGCGGCCTGTTCGCTTACGAGGTCGACCTCGAGATGTACGACAGCGAGGTGACCTCCAACGAGGTCTCGGACTACGGTGGCGGCCTCTACTTCACCTACAGCGACGCCCTGCTGGACGAGGTGCAGGTCCACGGCAACAGCGTCTCGGGCCCCAGCTCCTCGTACTCTGGGGCTGGAGGTGGCCTGTTCCTGAACAACGGCAGCTACGTCTATTGTGCTGGCACCACCAGCACGACCTCCGGCGTCTACGACAACACGGCGACCTGGGGCGCGGGCGCGTTCTTGTACGACAGCTCGAGCGAGCTCGAGTCGGACGTGTGCGACTGGGGTAGCGACAGCTCGGACAACGATCCGGACGACGTGGCTCTGTACGTGGCCTACTGGGCCTACACCAGCTACGGCGACGATGAGTCCTTCTGGTGCTCGGGGTACGGCTGCTACTGATCCCCGTGCCGGGCTATCCTGGCTCCATGCTACCCTCGCTGCTGATCGCGCTGCTCGTTTCCCCTTCCTCCGCGCGGGACGACGGGACCTGCTCGGCCTGGCGCGGGGTGGAGGAGCTGGGCACCATCGCCAGTGGTCAGCTCACAGAGGTCAGTGGCCTGACGGCGAGTCACATGGATCCCGGGGTGTTGTGGCTGCACGACGACCGCAACGGGGGTGCCTCCCTGCACGCAGCGGGGCTGCAGGGACAGGACTGGGGCCAGTACGATCTGATCGGCATCGAGAACATCGACTGGGAGGACCTGGCCCCCGGCCCCTGTCCAGGCGTGGACGATCCCTGCACCTGCCTGCACCTGGCCGACATCGGTGACAACGACGGGACCCGGAGCGGCGGGGTGATCCACCGCATCGCCGAGCCTTCGTTGGGCCGGTCTGCGATCCGCTCGAGCCTGGCGCCCACCGACAGCATCCACTTCTACTACCCAGACGGCCCCCACGATGCCGAAGCGCTGCTGGTACACCCCGACACCGGCGAGGTGCTGGTCCTCACCAAGGGGGACACCACCGGGGTCTACGCCTTCCCCACCGTGCCGCCCCAGCCTATGCCCGCCAGCAGTCCTGCAGAGCTGGTCCTCGTGGCCGAGTTGGACCTGACCGATGAAGGCGCCGAGCAGGCCGAGGTGACCGGCGGGGCGGTCTCCCCCCGGGGCCACCGGGTGGTGCTGCGCACCGACGAGGACCTGGTGCTCTTCACGGGTTCCATGGACAGCCCCCTCGAGAGCATCCTGCAGGGTCGCCCGGTGCCCCTGCCCACCCCGCCTCCTGGGCGCGGCGAGGCGGTGGCGTTCGGGCCCGACGGGCAGCGTCTGTACCTGGTGGGTGAGGGCGAGCACCCCGCCGTGCACGCGGTGGACTGCGCCAGCTTCACCAGCGACGGCGAGGAGGCCTGGGATCCCCTGGTGGACTGTCACGACACCTGCGGCTGCGGCGGACGCCTGGGCGCCGGCCTGCTGCCGACCTTGCTGGGCCTGCTGACAGTGCTGCTCCCCGGTCGCCGTCAGTCGCAGCCCGCCACGCCGTAGCTCACCGACACCTCCGCTTCGGCGTCGGGTTGGGTGTCGAAGACCACCAAGTCCCGCGAGCTGTCCAGGCGCCAGCCGTCAGTCCAGCCCACGCCGTCGACAGTGACCCCGAGTGTGTCCGGATCTGCGGCGGAGGGAAGCTGCACCACGGCGCGCCTGGAGGCGACAACCAGCTCATCCAGCTGCTTCCGTTCGCTGCAGATGGACAGCCAGGCGCCCCCGGTGGCCTCCACCGCCTCGCTGTAGCCGCTGCCTGCCTCGGCGTCACTGCAGCCAGAGGGCAGATCCCCGGCCATGGCCGACAGCACCAGCAGCTCACTGTAGCCAACCTGCTCGAGCAGCTCGTCCACGTAGTAGTCCCAGCTCTCCGGTCCGGTGTGAGCGCTGTTGGTGACGAAGATCCCGTGGAGCACCGAGCCCTCGCGCAGCACGTCCTCGTTGCAGTCGCCGTCGTCGACCCGCAGGATGGCCTGGTAGAGCAGTGACAGCAGCTCGTCGGAGTACTGGAGGGTCCAGAAGGCCTCCATGGCGTCGGCGATGGTGTTGACGGGATCGGCCGAGTCGGGATCCACAGGGCCGGCGTGGACACAGGCGTCGTCCCGGGCCAGTACGGAGGCCTGCCAGTCCAGCCCCGCGGCGTCCAATGCCTCCACTAAGCTCCCGACGTAGGCTGTGAGATCTTCGATGATGGAGCGCATGGAGGCGCTCAGCTCCACCGTGATCACCAGGTCCACCGGTAGCAGATCGTAGCCGTCCAGCTGCACCCATTCCCAGGCCGCCTGCCCTTCCTGGGTGACGGTGGCCAGGGCGTCGGGGTCGTTGCTGAAGATCGTCAGGGTGCCCAGGTCCTCGCCCTCGGCTTCGGGCGAGAAGGTCACGTGGACCGTGGTGGCTTCGCCCGGGGACAGGGTCAAGGGAAGCTCCGGGGCCTGGCTGACCCGCAGCCACTGGCTCTCGGAGCTGAACTGCAGGTTCTGTAGCTCCAGGTCGGCCTTGCCGAGGTTGAACAGCACGACCTCGACCTCGTCGTCGCAGCCGGGCGTCAGCTCTCCGAACTCGTGGTGCGTAGGGGTGACGTACAGGGCGGGCGCCATGGGCTCACCCTCGAGGAAGATCTGCTCGATGGGGTTGTCGGGATCGTCGGTGTGCACCCAGATGTTGGCCGTTGCCCAGCTGTCGCCCGACTCGTAGCCCACCACCACCTCGGCGCTGGTCCCGGGGGCCACTGCCGATGGGGCCGAGTCCCCGGTGAGCGTGAAGTGGGTGTCACCCTCGAAGATCACCTGCTCGATGGCCAGGACACCGTCGCCCACGTTGCCGATGGAGAAGGTGTCGTACTGGATGTCCGATCTGGCCTCGAAGCTGATGCGGTTGGGGCTGACCCACACCTCAGGCACGCCGGGATCGGCGGTGTCCAGGAGGGGAAACACGATGGCGCTGCTGCGACTGCAGCCCGTGATGCAGGCCCAGGCCGCCAGAGCGAGCGCGAGGGGTCTCACTCGCTGGCGCTCCCGCTGGTCAGCCCTTCGAGGCGCTCACGGATGCCGGTCACCTGGTCGGCGGGTGGGGAGAGGGTCAGGGCGTGCTCGAGCAGCTGGCGGGCCCGTTCGGGCTCGGCTGTGGCGACGCAGTCGGCCAGCAGCACCAGCGCGGCGCCGCTGTCGGTCGCCGCCAAGGCCTCGAGATGGGGCATGGCCAAGGTGCATCCGCCGGTGGACATGGCAGCCCGGGCCGCGATCTGGCGCACCTCCTGGGCCCGATGCTCGGCTCCGCGGTCCAGGCGCAGCTGCGCCTCGGTCAGGGCTCGGTCCAGGCGCCCGTTGTCGGCCAGGGTCTGGATTCGGAGGACCTCGAGCTCGTCGTGGACCGGCTCGCCCGGGGTGCTGCGGGCCAGCCCGCGGTCCACCACCTGGAGGATCGAGTCGGCGGAGCCCCCCTGGTTGCTGTCGGCCCAGTGCAGGGCCGCGGCGGGGCTGCGCAGGCAGAGCCAGTCTTCGCCCGCGGTGACCGCGTGGGTGGGCTCGTCCTGGCAGGTGACCTCCACCTCACCGCGCTCCACGGTGACCGAGGTGCCCAAGGAGCTGCGCTCCACGGAGAAGACGGTGCCCACCACCCGGATGGTCGCTTCGGCGGTCTCGACCCGAAACTCGATGCCGCGCTCAGGCTCCACTTCGACCTGGAGTTCTCCTTGCTCCCAGCTGACCACCGAGGGTGAGGCCACCTGGCCTTGGCCATGGAAGGCCAACTGGACGCCGGGGCGGGCGTCGGCGGTGGCCCAGCTGTCGGTGGAGGCCAGGGGTTGGGGGCCGGTGTCCGAGGGCCAAGCCAGCCAGGACACGGTGGCCGCCGCAGCCACGGCCACGGGGACCCAGGCCCAGGTCGGCACCCGCTTGCGCTTGGAGAGGCGCTCCATCGCGGCGCGTCGTACGCGCTGGATCTCGGCCTCACCCGGCTCGTGGGCGTGCTCGCGCAGCAGCTCGGCGTGCTTCCATTCAGCCATGCCGCACCTCCGGTGCAGGGGGGCTGGCATCGGGATCCAGCCCGTGCTGTCGCGCGACTTGCTCGAAGGCGCGACGGGCGGCGGTGAGCCGCCGGTTGAGGGTGCCCTCGGGGATACCCAGCAGCACCGTCATCTCACGGCGCGTCTGACCTTCCACGTAGGACAGCCAGAGCAGCTGTCGGTGCTCGGGGCTCAGCAGGTCCAGCACTCGCTGGACCGCTCGCCCGCGCTCGCTGCTCGCATATGCGTCGTCGGGATCGGTGCCGGAGCTCTCACAGCGCTCCAGGTCCCCGGGGATCCAGCGCCAGAACCAGGCCTTGCGCTTCCGGGCCTGGACGGAGCGCCAGGTCACGCCCCACACCCAAGCGCGGAAGCGCTCCGGCTCCCGCAGGGCGTGCAGGCGGGACAGCACCGCGACCATCACGTCCTGGGCCACGTCTTCGTGGTTCAGGCCCCGCGGGCACTGCCAGCGGCACCAGCGCAGGATCTCGGCCTGCCAGGCGTCCAGCAGGCGGTGGGTGGCGTGGGTGTCTCCGGTGAGCGCGGCCTGGACCAGGCCGGCGGAGAAGAGGTCCAGCACGGCGCGGCGCAGCACGCCCTGGACCTTGCCACCCGCCAGCTCTTCGGGCTGGGCGGTGGCCCGCTCCATGACCGCAGGCAGCAGGCGCTCGGCCTCCACCTCGGTGGCCCCGACCTCCCGCAGCCATCTTAGCACAGGCTCGCGCCAGCGGGCCTCGAACAGCGAGGGGGTCTCCCCCTGGGGGAGGGCTGGGCTTCGGCGTTGGGGTCGGGAGCTGGTCATGGTGTCGACCGATAGTGTAGCCGCAGCGCTTAGCTGATCACCACGCGCTGTGGTTTTGTCACGGGGTGCCCATGCCTCCGGCCTGGATCCCCAGGGAAAGACACCAGAGCTGCAGGGCCACCGGATCGTCGTCGCCCTGGCCGTTCAACAGGTCTGTGGACGACAGATCCGTGGTGCCCCGCAGGTAGGGACCCATTTTCAGCTCGCGCAGGGGCAGGCGCAGGGCCAGCTCCACAGCGGCGACGGGCTTGACGTCCGCTTGCTCGAAGCGGGACTGCATGTGGTAGCGGCGCAGGGAAGCACCGCCCTCCACACCGACGTCCACGCGAGAACCGATGGGGAACCAGGGGCCGGCGAGCAGGTCCAGGTCCCAGACCGTGCGCTCCGCGCTGGGGTGGAAAGCGGTCAGCGTTGTTGGGGTGGTGGCCCGCAGGCCAGCCCCGAAGCGCAAGCGCTGACCCGTCCAGCCTCCCCGCAGGGAGCCTTCCCAGGCCACCGTGGTCTCGGGCCGCCAGGTGGGGCCGGCGCCCGCCTGCAGCCAGAGCCAGCTGGGCCAGGCCTCGCGCTTGGGTTCGTCGAGGATGGGGATGGGGTCGCGGGGCTCGGGGAAGATGGGATCCAGAGGTTCGGGCTCGAGCGAGTTCGCGGGGACCTCCGGCGATGTGGTGGCCTCGGGCTCTGGCCCGGGCGCGGCGATCTCGGGAGCTGGCGGCGGGGGCTGCTCCGGCAGAGGGGCGCTGACCGTATCGGGGCTGGGGGACGTGCTCGAGTTGGCGGAGACGAAGCTGCGGGCGGGACGGGTGCGCTCCGGCTCGGCGGGGGGGGGGCTGGTCTCGGGCTCTGGAGGGCTGGGCTCCTCGGCTGGCTCCTCCGGTTCCGGCAGTTCCTCGGGCGAGGCGGCGCTGGGGACCGCCGACCAGCCCCAGTCGTCCCGCTTGCGGGCGAGGGAGATGGCCAGGAAGATCACATCCACGCGTTCGGTGTGGCTGTTGGGCTGCTGGATGCCGACGGTGCGCAGCGTGCCTTGGCTGTCCCGAACGCTCAGGCTCCAGACCTCGGCCTCGGCCGAGATGGTGAACGCCGGGATGCCTGCCGGGGCCTGCGCGTCCTGGCCCACCTCGTTCCAGGCCTCCAGCCACAGCGCGCGGTCCTCGTGGGGCGGCAGATCCATCACCGCCTGGGCCCAGGCCGGGCCCGTCGCGGCCAGCGACAGGACCAGACTCACGACAGCCGCGCGGATCGACACACAGACCTCCTCTCGAGGATCAGTGTAGTCCCTCTGCGTCGCCGGTGGGCACCGCAGAGCGAGCGGTGATGGGGGGCTCAGCCCTTCCGCAGCGCCTGGTAGGCCTTCCACAGCCCCTGCATGGGCTCGTACAGGCCGTCGCGCACCGCCTGGACGTGCTCGGGCTTCCACTCGGCCACGTCAGCGTGCAGGAAGGTGGTCTTGTCGTCGGTGTTGTCGAACACCGCGATGGGCAGGTCCCAGTCGCGACCGTGGGCGTGCAGCCGGATGGTGTTGGGCACCACGGCGTTGTCGATCAGCCACTGGATGTCGTCGCAGCCGTAGTCGTTGTACATGACCACGTCGGGGGCGCTGTGGTGCAGGTCGGAGTCTTCCAGACCGGGCACGTAGCGGGCCTTGTTCTTGCGGCGGGACTCTTCCGGGGTGACCTTGATGTAGAGCACTGCGGCGTTGGCGAGCACCTCGGGGCGGTGGTTGCCCAGGGAGAAGGCGTAGCCAGCGGGGGGCTGGAGCGGCATGTCTGCGCCGTCGGCGCCACCGCGGGCGCACTCCATGACCACGGTCTTGCCAGCGACGGTGCCTTCACGGCGGCCCCACTGCTCGTGGATGAGGAACTCCATGCCTTCCTTCATGCGCTCGACCAGCTCAGCGCGCTGGGCGGGTTCCATCACGGAGAACACCTCGGGGCAGCCCAGGTCGCGGCGGTGGCCGTCGATGCGGGTGAACAGGGCGTCGCAGTCGGCGGCGGGGGTGGGCTCGTCGGCCTTGAGGATGGCGTAGTCGTCGGAGACCAGCCGGAGCAGCAGGCCCCAGTCTTCCTGGACGATGAAGCGGCCGTTCTTGTACTCGTAGAAGGCGCGGGCCAGGCCCATCTCCTCGCGGGCTTCGTCGACCTTGGCCAGGAAGGCCACGTAGGGGAAGTCGTCGAGCTGAGCGGTGTCGCTGACGTGGAAGTCGCGGATGCGATCTTCCCTGGGGAGGTTGCGCAGGTACTTGCGGACCTCGGACTTGCCGGAGGCGGGCAGGGCGATGAGGAGGACGGTGTCGATGAACTCGCCGCAGGACATGGGGGACTCCTGGTCTTCTGATTGGGGGCGACCCATAACGTGCCGATCCGGGCGGGGGTCAACCCACCCCCTACATTCGGGTCGATGTCGTCTTGGGCGGTGGGCGCTAGCGGGAGGGGATGAACCCCTCCCCTACATCTCGGGGACGACGCGCACCCAGCCCCACTTGTCTTCGGCGTCGCCGCACTGGATGGCGGTGAGGCGCTCGTACAGCTCGGTGACGATGGGCTGGGGGGTGACCCCGTCGCCGTAGACCACCTTGCGCTCGCCGTGGGTGATGGAGCCCACGGGCGTGATCACCGCGGCGGTGCCGCAGCAGCCGGCCTCGGCCAGGCCGTGGATCTCCTCGACGTCGATGGGGCGCCGCAGGGGATTCAGCCCCATGTCGGCCGCGATGGTGATCAGCGACTTGTTGGTGATGCTGGGCAGGATGCTGGGGGACAGCGGGGTGATGTACTGGCCGTCGGTGGTGATGCCGAAGAAGTTGGCCGGGCCGCTCTCGTCGATGTAGCGCTTCTCCTTGGCGTCCAGGAAGAGCACCTCGGTGTAGCCGGCCTTCTTGGCCCCCATGCTGGCGCGCATGCCCGCGGCGTAGTTGCCGCCCACCTTGACATCGCCCACGCCCAGGGTGGCGGCGCGGTCGACCTCGTGCTCCACGATGAGATGCACGGGCTCGAAGCCGGTCTTGAAGTAGGGGCCCGCCGGGGTGACGAAGACCAGGAACATGTACTCGTCGGTGGGAGCCACGCCGACCTTGGCGCCGGTGCCGATCACCAGCGGACGGATGTAGAGGCTGGCGCCCGAGCCGTAGGGGGGCACGAAGCGGCGGTTGGCGTTGATGGCGCGGTACACGGCCTGGATGAAGCGTTCCTCGGGCACCGGCGGCATCAAGATCTTGCGACAGGAGTCCGCCAGGCGCTTGGCGTTTTCCTCGATGCGGAAGACCACGACCTCCCCGTCCTTGGTCTCGAAGGCCTTGAGACCCTCGAAGCACTCCTGCCCGTAGTGCAGGGCCGTGGCGGCCATGTGCAGGGGGATGTACTCGGAGTCGGACAGCTCGCCTTCGTCCCAAGCGCCATCGCGGAAGGTGTAGCGCACGTTGTAGTCGGTCTTCATGTACGCGAAGGGCAGGTTCGCGAAGTCGAGGTCGGCCTTCTTGACGGTCATGACAGCTCCCGAGGGATGGGGTCCAGTCGGTTCGAGGGTCCGAAAGGTAATCCGGGAGACAATGGGCCGGTGGGTGCGGGGGGTCAGGGTTCGGTTAGTGGCTCCATCCCCGAACTCCCACCTGGAGGCACCCATGGCCAACGCGTTCCCCGAGGGCCTCGAGCCCGCCCTGCTCTGGCAGAGCTTCGATCTCATCCGCTCCTTGCCCCACGGCTCCGGCAACGAGGCCCAGCTCATCGCCGCCCTGATCGCCTGGGCCGAGGAGCACGGCTTCGAGCACGCCCAGGACGCGGTGGGCAACCTGCTGGTGCGGGTGCCCGGCAGCCCCGGCTACGAGGACCACCCGGTGGTGATCCTGCAGGGCCACATCGACATGGTCTGCGAGAAGAACGCCGACACCGAGTTCGACTTCGCCACACAGGGCATCGACGTGGCCATGGACGGCGACTGGCTCACCGCGGTGGGCACCACCCTGGGCGCTGACAACGCCATCGGCGTGGCCGCAGGCATGGCCGTGGCCATCGATCCGGAC
Organism: uncultured Enterobacterales bacterium; assembly: GCA_964532635.1. Classification (GTDB taxonomy): domain Bacteria; phylum Myxococcota_A; class UBA796; order UBA796; family JAFGLY01; genus CALDOK01. The sequence goes on along the minus strand of CAZHIK010000009.1, from coordinate 14,779 downwards.
GCTGTACATCCGCCCCTCGAGCTGCTGATGACGGTGGACGAGGAGACCGGCATGACCGGCGCGTTCGGCCTGCAGTCGGACTTCTGCACCGGCAAGACCCTGATCAACTGCGACACGGAAGAAGAAGGCGCCATCTACGTGGGCTGCTCCGGTGGCGGGGACGTCCTCGCCCGCTTCGAGCTGGACACCAAGAAGCGCCCCCAGGACAAGCTCTTCCACCGCGTGGAGGTCAAGGGCCTGCAGGGTGGTCACTCGGGCCTGGACATCCACGAGAACCGCGCCAACGCCATCAAGTGTCTGGGCCGCGTGCTCGACCGCCTCGAGCAGGCCGGCGTGAAGTACTCGCTGTCCAAGTTCTCCGGCGGCTCCATGCGCAACGCGGTGCCCCGCGAGGCCGGCTGTGGCCTGTGCGTCAAGCCCAAGGCCGTCGAGCAGCTGAACGCCATCGTGGCCGAGGTGCAGGCCGAGCTGCAGGCCGAGTTCGCCAAGACCGATCCCGGCATGGTGGTCACGGTCGAGCCTCGTCCGGACTGCAGCTGCTCCCGGATCTTCCGCAGGGGCTTCCAGAAGCGTCTGCTGCGGGCCATCCTGGCCACCCCTTCCAGCGTCATCACCATGAGCCGCGACGTGCAGGGGCTGGTGGAGACCTCCAACAACCTCGGTGTGGTCCGCATGACCGAAACACACGTCGAGTTCGTGTGCTGCTCGCGCTCGAGCCTCGGATCGGCCCTCGAGGCCGTCCGTGCCGGGCTGCGCAGCCTCTACGAGCTGGCCGGTGCCGAGGTGGAGCTGGATGAGAGCTACCCCGGCTGGCTGCCCGACATGGACTCCCCCCTGCTGGCCAAGGCGCTGGCGGTCCACGAGGAGCTGTTCGGTCCGGCCCACATCAAGGCGGTCCATGCCGGCCTCGAGTGTGGCCTGCTGCAGAAGGCGATCCCGGGCTGCGACATGATCAGCATCGGCCCCGACATCCGCGGCGCCCACTCTCCCACTGAGCGGGTCAGCGTGCCGTCCACCGCCAAGTTCTACCAGCTGCTGGTGGCGCTGCTGGCGGCGCTCTAGCCGTGCGCACCGCGCTGTTCGCTGGCCTGCTGCTCGTCGCACCGGAGGCCCTCGCCTTGATGCCCCCCCACGTCAGCCACACCGTGCCCGCCCATGGGGAGACCCTCGTGGGCGCCACCGTCGTGTTCCATGGCTACTCCCTCGAGTACGCCGAAGACTCGGACGTGAAGGTCATCGACCTGGCCACCGAGCAGCCGGTCCGGCTCGACACCGAGCTGGATTGCAGCTGGGAGGGCCACGATCCTCCGGGGCACGTGGGCGGCACCCAGCTGCGCTGCGAGCTGAAGGTCACCCTGAAGGGGCTCGAGGCCGGGCACCGCTACCGGGCCAGCTACATGGACACCACCATCGAGTTCGACTGGGCGGGCCCAGCCGAGCCTGCGCCCACCCCCGAGGCGCCTGCGGAGCCCCCGACGGGTAGCGAGTCCACGGACTGATTCGACGCGCTATACTGGCGCTTCCTCGCGTTTGTTGGCGGCTCGAACCATGCGCTCGTCCCCCCTCCGCTCCTGCTCACTGGCCGCCGCGGCCGTAGTGGGTCTCCTCGCACCCTCCACCGCCCTGGCCGAGCGGGTCGCCGTGGTCATCGGCGTGGGTTCCTACGCCAAGCTCGACGACAGCCTGGATCTGCCCCAGGCCACAGCCGACGCCCGGGCTCTGGCTCAGGCCCTCGAGAACGACGCCGGCTACGACCAGGTGCTGTCGGTGTACGACGCCCTCGCCACGCGCTCGGCCGTGCGCGATCTGCTGCTCGAGACCCTCCCCGCCCAGCTGGGTGCCGACGACTCGCTGCTGGTCTACTTCGCCGGCCACGGCGTGGGGGGCGACTTCGGCGAGCCCTACCTGCTGCCCTACGACGCGGATCCGGAAGACCTGCAGTCCACCGCCATCCTCGTGGACGAGCTGGGCTCCTCCCTGCGCAACAGCTTGCAGGTGGGCAGCCTGGTGATGGTCACCGATGCGGTCCACGACATGCGGCTGAACGACCTGGTGCTCATGGGCCCCAACGCCAAGAGCTGGTCCGAAGCCTCCGACGAGTTCTTCAGCTTGAGCGCCTGCTCCCCCAAGGAGCTGCCGGGTCCCACCGGCTTCGGTGCGCTGTTCGTCGAGGGCATCAGCGGCGCCGCCGATACCGCCACCGACGGTCAGGTCACTGCCAGTGAGCTGTACCGCTTCCTGCTCGACCGCATGGCCTCGAGCGAGGTCAAGGCCCACCCCGCGGAGTCGGGCAGCTACAACCCCGGGCTGGTGATCGCCCAGGTCTCCAAGGGGCCTGCCGACTTCGGCCCACCGCCGGAGCCCACAGGCCCCTCGGGCCGCGGACGGCGCATCGCCGGCGTGTCCATGGCGGCGGTGGGTGTGGGGCTGGCCGGCGCTGGCCTGGGTCTGTACCTCGACGGTGCCTCCATCTACGAAGACGCCGGCAAGCTCAACGCCGATCCCAGCATCGTTGCCCGCTACGAGCGCGACAAGCTCTGGGCCCCGCGGCTGATCGGCGCGGGCGGTGCGCTGCTGGTACCCGGCGTGGTGCTGGTGGTGCTGCCGACCCCCACCAGCGCCGCGGTGGGCGTCTCCGTGCGCTTCTGAGTTCCCAGGGGATCCCATGCGCAGCCTCTCGTTCGTCTCCCTCCTGGTGCTGGGCAGCTGCCTACCCAAGCCACCCGACTACACGCCGGACGACACGGGCTCCCTACCCGTGGGCTTGAGCTTCGAGCCTTCGGGGACCCACGACTTCGGCGAGGTGGCCATCGGTTGCGTTGCCGCCCACGAGGTCTACCTCGTCAACAACTCGGACACGGCCGCTGAGTTCCACGGGGCCTTCCTGGTGGGTGCCGATGACGGTCTGTCCTTCCTGATGGGCGACTCCGCCCCCATGCCTTGGGCCATCCAGCCCGACGAGCACCGCCTGGTGGGTGAGCTGCAGTACGCGCCCCAGCGCGAGACCATGGAGGTGGACCTGGGGGTGTTGACCGGGGATCTCGGAGAAGACGTGGAGCCCATCGAGCTGTCCGTACAGGGCGCGCCCTCGGGGGAGCGCAGCGTCGAGCAGTTCACCGCCGGGGTCTACCCGGCGGACATCCTGCTCACCGTGGATCGGTCCGGCTCCATGAGCGACGAGCTGAGCGCCATCGCCAACAGCCTTGGCGACTTCCTCGAGGTCCTGAACAACTCCGGGGTCGACTATCGGATCCTGGCCACCACGCAGATCGACGGCTGCCACGAGGCTGGTGAGATCTGGATCGACGAGAGCCACAGCAGCTCGGCGGCCCTGGGCCTGTTCGAGGACATGGTCTCCACTTCGCCTTCGCCCAAGGTGACCAGCCAGGGCCTGCGCAGGGCCGAGAACGCCCTCTCGTCGGAGCGCATCGAGCCCGGGGGCTGCAACGAGGGCTTCCGCCGTGAAGGGGCCATGCTCCACATCATCGGTGCGAGCAACCAGGTGGACGACTCCCCCTACAAAAAGACCCCCCTCGAGTACCTCTACACCCAGCAGGAACGGGTGAAGTGGCCCCTCGAGGTGGTCTACCACGGCATCGGCGCCGAGCAGGTCTGCGGCGACGCCCAGGCCTACGACGGCTTCCTCGAGGTCGCCACGGCCACTCGGGGCCAGTGGGTCTCCATCTGCGACGACAAGTGGTGGACCCAGCTCGAGGGCCTGGCCCGGGCCATGGTCGAGCGCGCCGACCGCAGCACCTACATCCTCGGCGATGTGCCGCTGGAGACCACGCTGAGCGTCGAGGTGAACCAGGAAGCCCTGAGCATGGACAAGTGGAGCTACGAGGCCGAGGCCAACGCGGTGGTCTTGGAAGAAGAGGCGGTCCCGGCGCATGGCGCGGACGTCAAGATCGCGTACTACCCGATCCCCGAGGCGTGCGAGTAGGGATCAAGGCGCCGGCAGGTCCACCCGCAGCAGGCAGAGCCCTTCGCCGTTGAAGTGCACCGAGTTGGGGCCGTCGCTGTCGCAGGTGCTGTTGGCGTCCGAGGTGTCGTGGAACTCGGGGCAGTAGCCGCTGCGCTCGACGGGGCAGTAGTGGTACATGGTCAGGTCGTTGCTGCCGGCCTCGAGCCAGAAGGTGCCGGCGTAGATGCGCTGGCTGGGGGTGCCGCTGTTGTCGAAGTCGTCCACCATCCACTCGTCCACGCAGTTGGACCAGTAGGGGGCGCCGTCGGGGCTGCGGCTGTTGGTGATGCGCAGGTAGCTGACCTCATTGGTCTGGCTCGAGCCGCTCTCGGCCAGGGACCAGTCGTAGATGTGGTACCAGCCGCTCTGTTCGGCGGTCAGGGTGCCGGAGTCGGTCTCGCGGTCCCAGGACTTCACGTAGATCTCGCCGCTGTCGAAGGCGGCGTCGGCGTCGGGGATGCAGTCGTCCAGGAAGGTGCCGGGAGGGGCGTCGGTGTCGGTGTCGGTGTCGACGTCGGCGTCCACATCGGCGTCGCCCTCGCCGCTGGGATCCGAGGTGTCGTCGCCGGGCCACGGATCCTTGCCCCCCGAGAAGCCGTAGTCCGAGCAGGAGCAGGCGAAGCCGACGAGGGCGATCCAGGGGATTGTCCGGGTGGGCATGGGATCTCCGGGGGCGGATGGGCGCCCTGACCTGGAGCAAGAAGGGTGCCAGCGCCCCGTGGTTTTCCACAAGTTGTTGATCTCGAAGGAAAATCACGAAACCCGACCTTCGCTGGTGGAACCCCGGGACCCAGCCTGGGCCCAAGGACCGGTGCACGCGTCCCTCGCTCCTGCGACATCCCTTCCCCAGGGCGGGCCTTGCGCGGCGGTGGTAGCATCGGGCATGGCCTCGCTGCTCCGGATGCTCGGCTGGTCCATGGGCTGCGCCTTGAGCACCGCGGTCCGCACGCCGCCCCCCCCTCCCTCCCATGCACCTCCCATCGCGGTGCGGGGGCCTACGGATAGCTGCAGAGCCACCTACGTGTTCGAGGGGCCTGTGTACCTGGATGCGGACGAGCCTCGGCTGTTCAGGCAGTACTCCGGCACCCTGGACGGGGCGGACTTCGGGGCCTGCACCTTGATGGGACCCACCCCTGCCGGGGACTGGCTGTGGGTGCTGATGAGCTTCGAGCCAGGCTTCCGCGGCAGCTTGAGCTGCTGGGTGGGGAGCCAGCGCTCACCCACCCTGGTGGTGATGGACGCCGCCGCGCCCTTGCCCGAGCAGGTGCGCGCTCGCTACCTCTTCATGGATCCGATGCAGCTCGCGGAGCGGGTGGTGCCGATGGGCCTCGAGCCGTGCCCCGATCTCAGCCCCGCCGACGGCGTGCAAGGCCCAGCATTCCGGTGACCATGGCCAACAGGCCCAGCCCTCGGCTGGATGGTGCGCTGGTGCAGCCGCCCTGCCAGCCGTCGACCTGCTTGGCCTTGGGGCGGTCGGGCATGTCGGTCCAAGCGGTGTCTTCGGGATCCTCGGGATCTTCGGGGTCCTCGGGATCCTCTGGGTCGTCTACGTAGTACTCGGCCGCGGTGACCACATCGACGAAGCCCTCGACCCAGTCCATGTGGAAGTCCAACCGGACACCCGCGGTGGCACCGTCGCGGCAGGACTCGCCGCCGTAGGGCGCGAACACGGTGGAGTTGACAGCGGCCAATTCGTACTGGTCCTCGCCCACCATCTCGAGAGCCGCCCCGCCCGAGTCGCCGGAGCAGACGTTCTGGCCGTCGTCGGGGTCGTAGCCGTAGATGTAGGCGCGCTCGTACTGCCAGACCGGGATGTCGGCGTAGCGCTTGGTGCCAGAGCCCTGGTAGCCCTGGTAGCGGTCGATGACGCCGTAGCCCACGTAGCGCAGCTCCTTGCCGATCCAGCTGTTGCCCACGATGTCCTTGTTGACCGGCATGATGCCGACGCTGGTGATGCCGGTGCCCGCCAGCTGCAGCAGCCCGATGTCGTACTCCATGTTGCTGTGGGAGTAGGAGGGGTGGCTGAAGTAGTCGATGACGTTGGCGTAGTCGGTGATCTCGCCGCCAGCGATGTCGCCGCCGACCATGAACACACCGGAGCCGCCCCCAAGGTGCCGCTCGTACTCGCGGAACGCAGCCACGCAGTGGGCGGCGGTGACAACCCACTGCTCGTGGACCAGGGTGCCGCTGCAGAAGGGGCCGTAGATGTAGCCGCCCTGGGTGAAGCCGATGGCACCCACCGGCTCCATGTCGTCGGTGACGGTGCCGTTGATGATCGGAGCGGCCAGAGCGTGCTGAGCCATCAGGAGGCCGGCGGCGAGCAGCGGGCTGGTCATGGGGCTCCTCCGGAACGCGCGCTTGGAGAATTGCAACATAGCCTCCAGATTGGAGGCCCGATGCAAAAGCCTTGTGGGGCTAGCGCCGCCGGAGGAGTCGCTTGAACCACCCGCCCACGGAGACGGGCAGGTTGAAGAAGCTGTCCCAGACCAGGTGCTCGATGAGGGCGCCCTTCTCGCCGAAGACCGGGATGACGTGAGCCGCCTTGGTGGCCCAGGAGCCGGCCATGAAGCGAGCCAGGCCAGGGAAGCGGGCCACCATCTGGATGGGGAAGGCCAGGTAGCCGATGTAGTGCCAGAAGCTGATGAGCCCGGCCACCCAGTAGTCCTTGACGTTGCGATCGCGGATCATGCGGTACAGCACGTAGGTGCCGCGAGTCAGCGAGCCTGGCGAGACCGGGGTGGCCTGGAAGAAGGCCAGGATGCCAGCCGAGACCGCCATGCTCTCGCCCCAGGACGACTCTGCCGGCGCCCAGAAGAAGTAGTAGCCGCCAGCGATGATCACCGCGACGACCTGGGTGACGGGCAGGGTGGCGGCGTGGACGGCCACGCACTTGAGGTAGGTCTGGATGAAGGGATCGTCGATGTTGTCGAGCAGGCGCCGCTCTTCTTCCTCGTCGAGCATGCCCTCGTCCTTGGCCTCCTGGACCTGGTCCCGGAGCCAGTCCTCGCGGAACTCGGGGCGGAAGTAGAGCTTGACCGGGAAGGTGACCGCGTCGACGATGCGCTCCCACAGCTCGCTGGGCTCGGTGAGGTAGCGGTGGATCTTGCCGGGCAGGAAGCCCAGGGTCCAGCGCTCCAGCCACAGCTGGAAGGGCTTCTCCGCCAGGCTCAGCGCTCGGGCGTCGGTGACCCGTTCTTTTCGGTGCCAGCCGATCAGGGCCTCGAGCTGGTGTACCCGCAGGACCTGCCCCATGTAGGCTCGATCCGTGAGGGCGCGCTTCACGTGGGCGCGCCAGACCTCGAGCCCCCACCACTTGCGCCCCAGCTTGCCCACGATGGGCAGGGCACCGAGCCAGAAGTACAGGAAGAACGCGAGCCCCGAGCCGCGCCGCGTGGCCGCCGCGCTGTCGTCGAGCTTGCCCAGGGTGGCCCAGGCGTCGATCAGGCCCGTGCGAACGTCACTACGCAGCTCGGGTTCCGTCAGCAGCCTCAGCCGGTGGTGGGTGACGTCGGGCAGTGAGCGCCGGTAGGCGCGCTCGCAGACCAGCAGCTCGTCGTAGACAGGTTGTAGCTCGGTGAAGTGCTCGGGGTGGGCGTCCATGAAGGACTTCAGGACGTCGAGATCGCCCCGGTCGAACTGGGCCAGCTTGCCCTGGGTCAGGCCCCGCCATGCCAGCTCGAAGTCCACTGGCGACATGGGCAGCCACCACAGCAAGGCGAGCCCCGCGCGGAAGTCGATGGCGGTGAGCCCGTCGGCGGGACCGGGGCCTGCGTCCAGGCGCTTGAGCGCGTTGGGCTGGGACTTGCAGGACCACCACTCGTACTGGCGGGCCAACTCCGGGGCGCCCATGCGGTGGAACAGCCGCACGATGCGCGCCATGAAGGCCTGCTTGTTGAGGTACTCGGCCGAGGGCACGCCAGGCCGCCAGGTGGTCCAGACCGTGGGATCCTTGCACCAACGCTGGAAGAGGCGGTCGTCGATCTCGAGCTGCCAGACCCGGCCGGGGACCCACTCCGAGATCTCGGCCCAGGAGCGCAGGGTGGGGTCGTAGAAGGTGGCGAAGCCTTCGACGATGGACCGCTCGCTGCCGAACTCGAGGGCGGCACCCCGGCGCAGCAGGCGCTGCCAAAGGGCTCCGGCGCGGATGGCGGGCTCGGAGACCTGGGCGGAGAAGGGGCCCTGGAAGGCCAAGTTGTACATCAGGTTGCGGAAGGCCAGTGAGAAACCCGACGGTGGGCGCAGGATCTTGACCGCGTACAGGCCGCCTTCCTCCAGCCCCTCGATGGCGCCGCCCCGCATCGCCGTGAGCCGGGTCTGGTAGACCTGGCCGGCGAAACCACCGCCCACTTCCTTGACCAGCTCGAGCTCCAGCTCCGCTTCGACCGCGGGGTAGATTCCCTTGGCCTGCACTGTGAGGACTTCGCCTTCCTCGTGGACCATGGGCTCGTGTTGGCGGAGCAGGTCGGCGTCGTGGATGCGGCGGATCAGCTCGAGGCGGAGGGCGGACTCGGGGGGGATCTCTGGCATGGAGGGTCCGGTGGGGAGAGGGTGCGCCGGAGGGAGGAGGCGCGGTGGGGAGATCCCTCTAACCGACCGCTTCGAGCCTGGAGAACGGGAAGCGGCCCGCGGCAGGGCTCAGGGGCTGTGTGCCTCGGCCCTCAGGAGCATGGAGGGTGGTGCAGTCAGGCCCGCGGCCTCGTAGAGCCGCACCAGCTCGGCGGCCACGGCCAGGCTCTCGGGGCTGTTGATGGAGCCCGTCTGGGCCGCGGCCTCGATGGCTGCTTCGCTGGGCGGGCTCGCCGATGGCTGGGCTTGGCGTACCTGGCCGGCCATGAAGCGGAAGAGCGCACGGATGGAGCGTACCTGGTGGGGATACGGGAAGACGAGCTTGCCATCGGAGGGATCGGGTGTGGCGGCGGCCACCACGCCGTCGAAACTCAGGGGATCGTTGCCCCGGACCATCGCCAGCAGCTCGGCGCTGTCCAATCCACCGCTCGCGTCGGCGTCCCAGTTGGCGATTGGACTCGGGCCTGGAGAGCCCTGCTGCAGCTCGGCCGCGGACAGGGTGCTGTCGTCGTCCGAGTCAAGGGCCTCGAGGCCGGGTCGGATCGCTGCCTCGGGCTCCCAGACCTCACGGCACGCCGTGGTGGCCAGCAGCGGCAGGACGCAGAGGCACAGACCGCGGGGGATCATCGGGGCCTCCAGTAGCCCTGCTCCCGGATCAGGCGGCGTTGCTCGGGGCTCGGGGCGTGGTGCTCTCCCTGCTCGGCGGCGCGCAGCTGCCTGCTCCAGGCCACCAGCTGAGCGCTCAGCTCCAACTGGGTGGGCTTGTCCAGCCCCGCGGAGGCGCTGTAGGCCGGGGGCTCGAGCCGGGTGACGCCGATCAGCTCGGTGAGGAAGGGGGAGTCGGCTCCGATGCCCGAGAAGGTGAGGCGACCCTGGGGGACGCGAACCGACACCGCCCTGAACATGGTCTGGGCGAATACGGCCTGGCGCGGCTCGTGGGCCTCACCCTGGAGCGTGGCCCACAGGGAGCGGCCCCGGGTGCCTGCAGGGGAGGTGGCCCCGGCCGCCTCGAGCAGGGTGGGCAGGACGTCGGTGAGGTCCACCAGTCCCTGGACTCGCCTTCCACCCTGCTCTCCACCGGGCAGGCGTACCATAAGAGGCACCGCAAGGGACTCGTCCGTGAGGGTGTAGCGGTGGCCGTAGAGTCCGTGCTCACCGAGCTCCTCCCCGTGGTCGGACAGCACAACCACGATGGCCTCGTCCAGCACGCCCCGGCGATCGAGCTCGGCCATCAGCAGTCCGAACCAGGCATCGGCGTAGGACACCGCGCCGTCGTAGACCTGGGAGATGTAGGCCAGATCCTGGACCTGCATAGGCACTGCGCCCATGGCTGGATGTGCTTGCGTTGGGCGTCGTCACGGATGTGGAGCGCCTCCAGGTCGTGGACCTGGGCGACGGACGGAGGGAAGAACCAGCCGTCGACCACGCGCACCGTGCCCAGCTTCTGGCGGGTGGCCTCCCTGCCTGGGCCGATGTAGCCCGGCTCGGTGCGAGCGGTGCCGTAGGGCCCCGGCTTGAGGTAGCGCTGGTGGGTGTCGTAGCCGTGGACGAACAGCAGGAAGGGGGCCTGGTGATCCCGGGCGTCCAGCCAGTCGGTGGCCAGAGGCACGGTGTGGTACAGACTGGCCCAGCTGCCACCCTGCTCGTACCAGTCGAAGCCTCGGGCCAGCCCGAAGGCCTGGTGCAGGTGGCCTCCCGCCACCGCGGCGGCGGTCTGGTAGCCGTGCAGGCCGAGCACCTCAGCCAGGGTGGGGACCTGGTCGGACAGCGTGTAGTCGTCGAAGATGGGGCCGGTCTCCGTGGGGTAGCGGGAGGTGAACAAGGCAGCGTGGGACAGCAGGGTCTCGTTGGCCACCGACCATGCGTCGTCGAAGACCACCGCCTCTGTGGCGAAACGATCCAGGTTGGGGGTCAGGCCTCCGCTGTGCCCGTAGGCGCCCAGGCGGTCGCGGCGCAGGGTGTCCAGGCAGACCACCACCACCGAGGGGGGGGCCTCTCGAGGTGGCGCAGAGCAGCCCGCCAGCAGCAGGAGCAGGCCGAGCAACAGGCCGACGACACGGACAGAGGAGGGGGAGATCATGGAAGGCACGGGACAGCGCTTGGCGTAACCCACGTCCGTTGCCTGGGGTGGCGGCGGTGAGGTGGATAGGCTCACCGCCATGTCGGAAAGCCCCCGCCTCTCTTCGGAGCCCCGCTCCCACCGGCTCGGCCGCTGGGCCCTGCCCGCGCTGCTGGCGCTGCTTGGCGTGCTGGTGCCCTTCTCCCTGGGGCATTGGTACGGCTTCTCGGGAATCGGCGGGGCGGATCCGGGCATGCGGGAGGCCGCTGCCTTGGTGGTAGCTGACGGAGAGCCGTCGCCGGTCGCCCCGGTCTTCCCCACCCTGATCGCCGTGCTGGTACGGCTCACGGGCCTGGGCTGGGATCAGGCGGGCGCCGGCCTCGCGGCGGTGGCCTTCGTGGCCCTGGGGCCGGCCACCTGGCTACTGGCCCGACGGCTGGGGGCCTCTCCAGGGCTGGCCTTCATGGGGGGACTGGCGGTCGTCTTCGAGCCCTGGCTGGCCCTGGGGGCCTTGCAGTGCCAGCCGGACAGCATGAGCGCGCTGGCCTTCGTGCTCGCCATGCTCGCGGCGCTGGCGTGGCTGAGATCACCCGGCTGGCCCCGGCTCCTGGTGCTGGTGCTGGTGGTGGGCCTGCTACCGCAGGTTCGGGAGCACGCTCCGCTGATCGTCGTCGGCCTGCTGGTGCTGCTGGCGGTGTCGCCAGGACGCTGGCAGGAGCGGATCGGCCGCCTGCTGCTGGGCCTCATCGCCGTGTCGTTGGCCCCGCTGCTGCTGGGGGAAGCCACCCTGCTGCCCTGGGATCAGCACTGGGTGCAGCTGCGCTGGGGCGAGGTGGTCGGGCACTTCTTCGAGACCGGCACCCCGGACTTTCTCTCGGGTACACCCCGCGGGTATCGAGAGGCGTTCGCCCAGGCCTACGCCGATGGAAGCAGGCTACGGATCGCCTGGCTGCACGTGTCCCTGTCCTTCCACAGCGGCTGGTCCCCATGGCTCTGGCTGTTGCCGGGTGTCGCGGGGTGGCTGCTGCTGGGCAGGCGCCGCTGGGTGCTCCTGTTGGGCTTCCTTCCTCTTCTGGCCGTGCCGGGGGGAGCGCAGCAGCCCCGCCACGTGGCCGTGCTGGTGCCCCTCGCCGCGGCGTGCTGGGTGGCTGCACTGCCCCGCTTCCGGCGCCCAGAGCGCTTCACCCTGGTGGCCCTGACCGTTGCGCTGGGCCTGCTCTGCAGCCTCAACTTGACCCGGGCCGCGGGGGATCACCGGCTGCGCTGCGAGCTTCGCGGCCGCATCGCCGCGTTCGCTGTGGAGCTGTGCCAGCGCACGCCGGCTGACGCCGTGGTGGTGGGTGGTAACCCGCGCCCGCTCATCTATTGCCAGCGGGAGCGCCTACCCCTCGTAGAGGCAGGGCAGCGCGTGGGCCCGGCGCTCTGGATCGGCCCGCTACCCCAGCAGCGGCGAGCTGACTGGGCGCAGCTCCAGAGCGCTGGCTGGGCTCCGCTGACCATGGACAGCGATCTCTACCCTGTGTACATCAGGCCGGTAGCTACTTCGGCGCCTGGCCCTCGCTGACGGGGGGCGCGGCGCCGGGGACAGGCGGCCCACCACCTGGAGGCCCACCACCCGGTGTTCCGGCCTCGAACGCCTTGGCGCCCGGGTCGGCGTTGCCGGACTGGCGGGACATCTCCATCACGTGGCCGGTCAGCACGGTCTCGAGGTCGAGATCCTGGTTGCGGGGCAGCAGGTTGCTGCGCTGCATCTGCTCGAAGAGCTGACGGGCGGAGGGAAGATCTTCGGGATCGAAGCCATTGCTCTGGGCCACCGCGCTGAGCTTGGCGTCGAGCTCGGGGGTGAACTCGGCCTCGTCCACTTCCCAGGTGCTCGCCGCGGCTCCGGCCTGGGCACCGGCGGCGCCCTGTGCGCCGGGGACTGCGCCCTGTGCGCCGGGGGCCTTCTGACCCTTGGCACCCTGGTTGCTCGCCTGGGCGGGGACAGCTTGCTGCGCCCCACCCGCTGCGGCGGCGGCCGGGCGGGGAGGCGTGGTGGTGATCATGCTGCTCATCCACAGGCCCAGGCCCGCGTTGGACAGCAGGATCACGGCTGCCAGGAAGACGACGGGTCCCCAGCCGGGAGGGAGCTGGATCTGATCGTTCTGCTCTTCTTGCTGTTCCATGCGGCGACTAGTCCCAGTCGGAGGAAGGTCCGCCGTAGGCGCCCATGTCGTTCTGGGTGCCGTCGGCATCGTTGTAGGCCGCGGCGGGGTTGCCCGCGTCCACGCAGGTGGAGACCGACATGGGATGCAGGTCGTCGTTGGTGTACACGCCGTCATCGGTGTAGGCGGTGAACAGCGGCGGATCGCTGATGTTGCCGTCCGAGCCGGTGGGGTCGGTGACGCCGGAGTAGTTGCCACCCAGGTTGCCGTAGACGTTGTTGTAGGTGCCGTCGAAGGAGGCGGAGGTGCTGATCAGGATGCCTGCGCCCGTGGTGGCCCCGTAGACGATGCTGCTCATGACCTGCAGCGTGGATGAGCCCGAGGCGTACAGGGCACCGCCGGTGGGGGCGTCGTCGCCGGCGTACGTGGTGTTGACCAGATCGGCGTAGGCCGCCACCAGGTACAGGCCGCCGCCCTCGGAGGCCGCGTCGTTGAACATGGAGGCCACGTTGGTGCCGGAGATGAAGCCCTCGACCTCCATGCCACCGCCATCGCTGGCTTCGTTGCCCACGATGTAGGTGGTCACGAAGTCCACCGACGAGGTCTCATCGATGTACGCGCCACCGCCCTGGTCGGCGTAGTTCTCCTGGATCGTGGAGCCGCTGACCTCGGAGGCGGAGTCGAGGAAGCACATGCCGCCACCGTAGGAGTAGGTGTAGTAGTTGTAGGGGTAGCTCGAGCTGGAGGAGGTGGCGGGCAGCGAGCTGCCGTACGCCAGCACCTCGTCGATCATCGGGTCGGAGCTGCTCACGTACAGGCCACCACCACACCAGGTGTAGTAGTAGTCGTAGCAGGTGATGATCGAGGTGCAGGCGTAGGAGGTGACCTCCTCGTCCAGGTGACCGTCGCCGGTGAGGGTGAAGCCGCGGATGGTGGTGGCCGCGGTCTCGCCCGAGTCGATGGTGAAGGCCGGCTCGCTCAAGCCGGCGGCGTCGATGATGGTGGTATCAGCGCCCTCGACACCGGTGACCAGCAGGTCCACACCGTTCATGTGGACGGCCTCGCTGTAGGTACCGGCGAAGACGATCACGCACTGGGTGGCGTTGTCGATGCCATCCTGGACGGAGTCCAGCGGGCTGGTCATGGTGCCGGCGCCCGAGGAGGAGCCGGTGGAGGCGTCCACCACCACAGGCTCGGCGGCGTCGCTGTCGTCGCAGTCGTAGTCGTTGTCGACGTAGCCGGAGGGCGTAGAGCAGGCGACGATGGTGTTGTCGGCGTCGCCAGTGAGGTCGCTGTCGGTGTCGGCGTAGTAGGTGTCGCCGTCGAGCACCTCGCCGTCTTCGTCGATGGAGCCGTCGCAGTCGTCGTCTTCGCCGTTGCAGTATTCGTCGGCGCCCGGGTACTGGGCGGGATCGGCGTCGTCGCAGTCGGTGTTGTCGCTGACGTACCCGGTGGGCTGGTAGCAGTCGATGTCGGAGACCGCCGGGTCACCGTAGCCATCGCTGTCGATGTCGGCGTACCAGGTGGAGACGTCGACCGAGGCGTCCTCGTCGACGGAGCCGTCGCAGTCGTCATCCTCGCCGTTGCAGTACTCGTCCGCACCCGGGTACTGCGAGGCGTCGGTGTCGTCGCAGTCGGTGGCGTCGGCGACGTAGCCGGTGGGCTGGTAGCAGTCGATGTCGGAGACGGCGGGATCGCCGTAGCCATCGCTGTCGGTGTCGGCGTACCAGGTGAGCACGTCGGCGGCGGCGTCCTCGTCGATGGTGCCGTCGCAGTCGTCGTCCTCGCCGTTGCAGTACTCGACCGCGCCCGGGTACTGCGTGGGATCGGTGTCGTCGCAGTCGGTGTCGTCGCTGACGTAGCCGGTGGGCTGATAGCAGTCGATGTCGGTGTTGGCGGCGTCGCCGTAGGTGTCGCCGTCGGTGTCGGCGTACCAGGTGAGCACGTCGAGGGCTTCGTCCTCGTCGATGGCGCCGTCGCAGTCGTCGTCTTCGCCGTTGCAGTACTCGTCGGCGCCCGGGTACTGGGCGGCGTCGGTGTCGTCGC
>CAZHIK010000008.1:0-30091 GCA_964532635.1 uncultured Enterobacterales bacterium | reverse complement strand
ACCCCGAGTGCGGCTGCCGCTCCCTGCGGGTCCAGGCCCACCACATCGTGTTCCGGCAGCACGGCGGCTCCGATGATCTCTCGAACGGCATCACCCTGTGCCCGGTGTGCCATCTCAGGCTGGTGCACACCGGCCGGGTCACCGTCACACGGGTCGGTGATGCCCTGGTGTGGCGCTACCCCTGGCGCGTGGTGGTGGCCCTGTGACCCTTCCGCCGCCCAGCCAGCCCCAGCAGCCCCAGCAGCGGCGCCAGGCCCAGACCCGCCCGCAGCCCCGCCGCACAGCCGCAGCCGGGCTCCGGCTCGTCACAGGAAAATCCATCGCTCTCTGCGATCACAGCGATGTCACCCTCGAAGTCCGGCAGGGCGATCACACCATCACAGGCGACGGCAAAGACCCCAACCTGCTCGCCGGTGCTGGTGTCGAAGGTTTCGTATCCCATAGGTTTCCCGTCCAGCACGATGTTCTCGCCGCTGAAGGTCTCTACCTCGGGCTCCGGTACTACGTGCTCCAGCGCGTGCACCCACACCAACGTGACGTCACCATCACTGCGGGCATAGGCTTCCAGATCGTCGTCCGATGCCGTCGCCACCACTGGCGCCATGGCGGGCAGGTCAAGGCCCGCTGTCACCGCCGCCAGCCCCTCGAGCCGCCACCACAGATCATGGGGCTCGAGGTGGTCGTCCCACCACCAGCTCAGAGCATTGCCCGCCGAGCCGCTCGCCACCGCGGCCCACGACGCGTTGTGCCACGACAGCCCCTCCACGTCCTCCCGGTCGTTGTTGCCGTACCAGTCCAGCCCCCACTCTCCTACGAGCACAGGGGCCGCCACCCGCTCCAGGCTGGTGGACACCCCCAGCGCCACCGGCTCCACCGCGCTGAACATGTAGCTGTGCACCTGGGTGAAGTCCGCCCCTTCCCAAGGCTGGTCGCTCACCGCCTGGGGCGGCAGGCTGTAGCTGAACGACACCGGGTGCAGCCCGGACTCCAGCTGTCGAATGGTCTCAGCATGGCTCGCGGCCCATGCCGCTGTGACATCACTGTCCACCCCCACGATGGCGTCCAGCTCGTTCATCACCTCCCAGGCCCCCGTTGCTGGGTGGGCGCCCCAGCGGGCCACGCAGTAGCGGACGTAGGCCTGCTGGTAGGCCAGCGCATCGGGGTCATCGAAGAAGCAGTTGGAGTCCTCGCACGGCCCCCCGTTGGCTGCGTTGTAGGGGTTGCCGTCCCAGCTGGACCACATGGCGCTCTCGAGCTCGCTGTGCTGCCACAGCACCGGCATCAGCAGGATGCCGTGCTCCTGAGCCAGGTCCAGGATGGTGTCGATGTTCGCCGCCGCCGTCGGGTCCATCCGGCCCAGCTCGAGCCACTCGGGGTCCTGGTCCGTGAAGTGGGTGAACCAGATGCGCGCGAAGCTCCCACCGTGGGCCGCCATGTCCCCGAACCAGCGGTCGTAGTCCCCGGTGCCCCCACCGGCCGACCAGCCCAGGTTCGCGCCCAGGGCCACGAACGGAGTGCCGTCGGCGTGCCGGAAGCCGTGGCCGTCGGGCGCGATGGGGCCCGGGTCCGCCGAAGGTTCCACGTGGAACACGAAGCTCTCCACCGGCTCCCCGTTCCACGACACCTCGGCGCTGTGCTCGCCGTGCTGGGTGGGCCTCAGGCGGACCCGCCAGCCCTCGCCGTCGTAGTAGGCGGGCCAGCTGTAGGGCCCACCGTCGGGGGGCTCCACCACCACCTCCACCACCACCTGCTCGGGATCGTAGGGGTTGTCGACCTCGCGCTCGAGGTCCAGGGCCACCTCGAGCATGCTGTAGAGGAGGACGTCGAGCATGGGGGCTCCGCTGCTGGGGCCCCGCCATGGTAGCCCGAAGCCCAGCGCAAGCGCAGCCAGCGCAGCAGCAGCCAGGTCAGGGCGATCAGCACGATCGCCTCGGCGCCAGCTCCCCCCGGAGGTGCTCGTGGATGAGCGCGAGTGGCCGCTCCAGAAACAGAGTGGGAGTGAGGTAGCAGTTCATGGCGCAGCGACCCTCACAACGGGGGGGCGGCCCGACGCGCTCCCGGCCGATGCGCTGGGCCTCGGCCAGGGAGCCAGCCTCGAGCAGGTCGATCTCCAGACCGCCGAGGGGCCGACAGGGGTAGTACAGCGATCCCATGGGAGAGACGCGCGGGGTCAGCGACGGGTGGCAACGGAAGGGCGACAGATCCCGGATGGCCTCGAGGTAGGGCCCGCTGTCCAGCACCGCGGGATCGTGGCGCTCGGCGATGAGCTCGTCCAGCAGCGCCCGGTAGCGCGGGTCCTCTCGGAGCCCCTGCACCACCCGCCCGTCGAAGGACAGCTCCGGGCCCACCGTGAGGCGGATGTCGTGCTGGCGGCAGAAGTCCAGCACCTCCCGGGCGTGACCGATGCTGCCGCGGTTGATGACGAAGTTGGCCGCCATGCGGAAGCCCTTCTCCCTCTGCAGCCGGGCGGCCGCCACGATGTTCTCCCGGATGCGCCGGGCGGTGCGCTCGCCCGCACCGATCAGCTCCGCGCAGGCCTTCGGGTCCAGGCTGTCCATGCTGACCACCAGGTTGTCCACGTGGTCCAACAGCTCGGGCTGGCGGTCCAGCAGGCTCATGTTGGTCACCATGGAAACACAAGCGAAGTCCAGCTCGGCGGCCGCCTGCAGCAACTCCAGCAGGTCGCGCCGAACCAGTGGCTCACCTCCCGTGATGTAGAGGTTGGGGCAAGCGGCCCGGAGGATACCCAGCAGCCTCAGTCCCGCTTCGGTGTCCAGCTCCGGCACTCCACCGCGGGTCCAGCCTTTCTCGGCCAGGATGCAGTAGCTGCAGCTCAGGTTGCAGCGGTAGGTGGCGAACCAGGCCACCACGAAGGGCTCCAGGGCGGGCTCGGCCTGGGTCCAGTGGCGGACGAGGTTGCGTGCGAAGCTGCCGGCCAGCTCCCAGGAGAGCAGCCCAGGGCGGCGCGGGGCGGCGGGCCTGGTCGCTGCTCGGGGGGCCAGGGTGCGGGTGCTCATGATGCCTCCAGGGCAGTGGGACGCGCGGGTGTGCAGCCCGGAGCCCCACGTCGGGCCCGGGCCTCCATGGCGCGCAGGGTGTTCTCGATGGCCGCGGCGCAGAAGACCGCGGCAGCGGACGCGGGCAGGCTCCCCCCGGCGTCGGACTGCAGCTGGTACTCCACCAGGGTGTGGCCACTGTCCAGAGCGACGAGCAGCCAGGCGCCGCGGCTGATGGTCACCTGGCGAGCGCCTTCCAGCTCGGGCTGCTGGGCGGTTCCGATCCAACGCTCCGCGCCGGGCTCCTCCACCCAGCTCAGCTCACGCACCCCTCCGTCACTGCGCAGCTCGAGGCCGGGGTTGTGGCGGTAGCGCACCACCCACCAGCGATCGGCCACCACGGGGATGGGCATGGTCACCAGTGACGCGCGTCCGTCGGCACAGGCCCGGCCGTCCACCACCCAGCCCACACCACCCCAGGCCTCGCGGGCGAAGCCCAGCTCGTCGTTGACAGCGGCCCACAGGGCGTCGGCGGACACCTCCAGCACGGCGACGGCCCAAGCTCGGTGCGGCTCCCCGGGCCCACCAGGGGCCAACCCGGTGACGATCTCACCGGCCGACGCCCGGGCGTAGGCCTCGGGGGAGGGGAGCGGCACGGGCGCTGCCAGACGCGACGGCCGCAGGGGAGCGACGGCCTCGGCATCCCGCTGGACTGCCGGCGTGGAAGGGACGGGCGCAGCCGTCAGGCTCGGAGCGAGCAGGAGGAGCAGGAGAGAGAGGGAAGCGCTGGGGGACACGGTGGGCCTCGAAATCGAAAACCGAATGCTCGTTTTGTTTTCGAGTCCCGAGACACCGCGGCCTCATATGTCTGTCACCCGCCATCGCCACAGCAGACCGAATTCCATGGCATATGTCCCACGAAAAGCTCGTGAGTTCCTCCATCATAGGATATAGAACAATCACTCGATTTTTTCGGAGGGCCGATGCCAAAGGTCAGCCAGGCCCACATGGAGGCCCGCCGCCAGCAGATCCTCGACGCGGCCCTGGCCTGCTTCGCGCGCGAGGGCATCCACGGCAGCTCCATGGCAGACATCTGCCGCGAGGCGGGCCTCAGCCCCGGCGCGGTCTACCACCACTTCGAGGGCAAGCAGGCCATCATCGAAGCGGCCTTCGTGATCTACAGCTCCCAGGTGGGCGACATGTGGGAGCGCATCGCCGAGTACGACGACATCGTCGAGGGCATGCTGGCCATGCTCGAGCTCACCTTCGCCTGGTTCGACGACCCCGCAGCCCAGGAAGGCCTGCGCCAGGGCATCCTGATGCACGCCGAGGCCCTGATCGACGATCGCATCGCCGAGCTGTCCGCCACCATGCACACCGCCTTCGTCCACCAGCTGTCCGACCTGGTGCGCAAGGCCCAGGCCCAGGGTCGAGTCCAGCCGGAGCTGGATCCCGAAGCGGTGGCCCGCCTGTTCTTCGCCATCTACGACGGCTTCCGCATGCAGAAGCTGATGGAGCGCGAGGTGCCCACAGCCCCCTACCTGGCCCTGGTGCGGCAGCTGCTCGAGGGCGCCCGCATCGGCGTGCCCCAGGACTAGGGGAACCGCCGGTGGGGGGGCGCTGTCCAGCCTCCCATGCCGCCCCTCTCCCTGCTGTTCCTGCTGGCCTGCACCCCCGGCGATCTGCCCACCGCGGTCGCCGCTGAGGCGCGGCCCACCGCGGAAGCGCCGGCACCCGACGCGCCAGCCCTGTCCTCCGTGCCCACCGGCCGCTTCCACAGCCTCGAGCCCGGGCTCGACTGGGGCCGCTTCGAGGCGTCCACCCCCTCCATGCTGGGGGACAGCGTGATCTCGGTGCTGCGCGCGGATCCCACACGCTTCTCCATCGAGGTGCTCACCAAGGGCCGCGAGCACCCCGACACCGCCCTGGACGGCCCAGGCTGGGCCCAGTGGCACGACCTGGTGGCGGTGACCAACGCGGGCATGTTCGCCCTGGATCACAGCACCGCCACCTTCGCCCTCATCGACCAGGGCACCATCAACAACGGCACGATGAACAGCAAGGCCGGCAGCGCGCTGCTGCTCGAGCCCGATGATCCAGCGCTCCCCTCGGCTCGGCTCATCGACCTGCGCTGCGAGGACCTCGAGGCCCTGCGCCCCGGCTACTCCAGCCTGGTGCAGAGCTACCGCCTGCTGGGCTGCGATGGCACACCCGCCTGGCAGGAATCACACAAGATCTGGAGCCACGCCCTGGTGGGGATGGATCACAGTGGAAACATCATGTTCATCCACGCCCGATCCCCCTGGTCCACCCGAGACTTCACAGAGATTCTGCTCAGTCTACCCCTGGACCTGCAACGACTGCACTACGCCGAGGGCGGCCCCGAGGCCACTCTGCACCTGCGTCATGGTGAGCGAGCGCTGACCCTGGTCGGCTCCTACGAGACCGGCTTCAACGAAAACGACCGCAACCACCAGGCCTGGGCCATCCCCAACGTCATCGGCGTGCGGCGCCGTCACTGAGACTCCTAACCGAGCTTCGCTTCGAGCTCGGAGTCGCTCCACAGCAGTGGATCCACCGTGTCCAGGTCACAGCCCAGCTGCTCAGAGGCCGCGCGGCAGCCGCCCAGGCAGGCGTCCCAGCGATCGCAGGGCTGGCACATGGGAGGCACCAGTTCCTGCCAGCGTCTGAGCTCCTGACACTGGACGATGTCACTGAGATGCTCTTTCCAGATGCTCCCGAGGATCACAGGGGAGTGGTTACAGGATCTCAGTTCTCCGCTGCCGTCCATGGTGAGGGGCCGGCGGTGGGGCTCGGTGGAGCAGGTGGGGGTCTTCACCCGTGGGTGACGCGCCGTGTCCACGGCGCACAGAGGTGTGCACACACCTGAGACGATTCTGAGCCCGTGGCGCTCGGAGGCTCGGTCAGCCACCACCAGGGCATCGTCCACCTGTGCTGGTGTCAGCCACAGCTCTCGCCAGCTCCGCAGGCCCAGGCCCCCGATGTTCACCCGGTTCATCAGGATGGAGTCCACCCCCAGGCTCGCCGCCAGGTCCAGGGTGTCCTCGAGCCGATGGAGGTTCATGGCCGAGACCACCACAGCGGCGCAGACCCGAGCCTCGCAGTCGGCCAGTCGCTTCATGGTGGCCTGAGTGGCCTCGAAGCTCCCCGGCTGCTGGGTGATGGCGTCGTGGGTGGCCGCGTCGGGGCCCAGGACGGGCAGCTCGAACAGCCCCACCCCCAGCTCCACCAGCTGATCCCACTCCGAGTGCTCACCCCGGGTGCCGTTGGAGATGAGGGTGACGGGCAAGCCCTTCAGCCGCAGCATCAGCACGATCTCGAGGAAGCGCTCCGCCAGCAGGGGCTCCCCACCGCTCAGGGTGATCTGGGAGAGCTGGGCCTGAGCCAGCAGGCGCTTGAGGGTCCGGACGTTGTCGCGGTAGCCATACACCCGAGGCGCGGTCTCACCGGGTCGCTTGTAGGGATTGTAGCAGTGACGACAGGCCAGGTTGCAGCGCGGCGTGACCTCGAAGACCACGCTGTTGAGCTCGACCTTGGGGCGCTTGCGGAGAAACATCCCTGGCATCCTAGCGCCGCGGGTGCCGAACCGCTCCCGCGAGCGCGATCTCCGCCGCCATGGCCTCCAGGGAGTGATGCTCACCGAAGCTCCCGATGCCCGCCACCCCCCAGGCCCCCGCCTCGAGGCAGGGCGCCACCCGTCCCGGCGCGATGCCCCCCAGGGCGAGCACAGGCAGCTCCAGGCCCCGGCAGGCCTCCGCCAGGCCCGCAAGCCCGATGGTGGGCCGTGCGTCCTCGGGCTTGGAGCGGGGCGCGTAGATCGGGGAGAGGGTGGCGTAGTCGCAGAACCCCGAAGCTCGCTCCAGCTCGCCGCGATCGTGACAACTGGCGCCCAGGAGCCCGCGGATACGCGCCCGCCAGGGACGCGGGTCAACCCTCGAGGGCAGGTGCAGGCCCAGCCCCAGCTCGACCGCGAGCCGGGCACCGCCAGGGGTGCGCGCATGCAGGATCACCGCCACACCGTGTTCCGACAGGTCCTCGACCCAGGATCGCACCGCGCTCTCCCGCTCCACGGTCAGCCGCAGCAGCAGCCCTACGCCCTCCACCTCGACCAGGCCCGGCCCCGCCGCGACCCACATGGAGACCCCCCCGGGGTCCGGGGGCGAGATGGAGAGGAACCTGGGCAGCTCTGCTAGCACGACACGTCCCTACCCCATGAGCCCTCGCCAAAACACATCCAGCCCCGAGCTGATAGCTGACAGCTGACAGCCCTACGCAGGAGCCCCCATGACCGACCCCGCCATCGATCAGGATCTGGCCCGCGCCCTCACCCTTCAGCGACAGGGGCAGGTGGGGGCGAGCCTGAAGATCTGCATGGCCGCCGCGCGGAGGGCTCCGCGAGACCACCGCCCGATGCGCCTCGCGGGCCACCTGCTCTTCGCCCAAGGGCGAGCCGACGGGGCCTGCAAGGCCCTGGGTGTCGCCCTGAGCCTGGCACCGGGCTCGGCGGAGCTGGAGGCCGAGCTTGGCGCATGCCTGCTGGCCGCGGGCCTGCCCGAGCGGGCCCTGCCCCACCTGGAGCGCGCTGGCGAGGCCCGCCCGGACGATCCTCGGGTCTTGGCCCACCGCGCCCTCACCCTGCGGGCCCTGCGCCGCATCGACCAGGCCCTGCCCCATCTCGAACGGGCGGTGGCGCTGTCCCCCGAGCTGCCCGAGCTGCACGCCAACCTGGCCAGCACCCTCGAAAGCCTGGGCCGCAACGCCGCCGCCGCCGCCGCCGCGGAGCGGGCGCTCGATCTCGATCCCGGCCAGCCCCTGGCCCGCCTGGTGCTGGCCCAGCTGGCCAAGGAACTGGGCGAGCCAGCCCGGGCCCGGGAGCTGCTCGACGCACTGCTCGCGGATTCCCCACCCGCGCAGGAGCGCGGCTGGGCGCTGATGGAGCTGGGCAAGGTGCTGGATCGCCTGGGCGAGCCGAGCGCAGCGTTCGAAGCCCTCGAGTCCGGGCAGCGGCTC
The DNA here is from genome assembly GCA_964532635.1 of uncultured Enterobacterales bacterium. GTDB lineage: Bacteria > Myxococcota_A > UBA796 > UBA796 > JAFGLY01 > CALDOK01. Next base: position 22,064 of record CAZHIK010000008.1, on the reverse strand, counting down.
GCGATGCAGCAGCCCGCGGCCCAGCGCGTGGATCGCGCGCACTTCCCAGCCCTGCTGGGCACGCTGGCGAACCACTACCAGACCTCCCGCGACCAGCCCGGGCCCGACGCTCCGGAGTCCCTGCTCGAGGCCACACCGTGTCCCGCATTTCTGCTGGGCTTTCCCCGCTCGGGCACCACCCTGATGGAGCAGGTGCTCCTGGGGCACCCCGGCGTGGACTCGGTGGACGAAGTGGAACTGCTGGGCGAGACCCTGCGCGCCCTGCCTCGCACCATCGGCCGCGAGCTGGACTACCCCCAGGACCTGAGGAGCCTGACGGACCGCGAACGCATCGCCCTGCGTCGGGACTACCACCGTCGGCTGCTGGTCTCGCTGGGAGACGAGCGAGTCCAGGCCGCCCAACGAGTGGTGGACAAGATGCCCCTCAACCTGGCCCACGTCGGCTTCATCCGAGCCCTCTTCCCCGAAGCCCCGCTGCTGGTCATGCTCCGGGATCCACGGGACTGCTGCCTGAGCGGCTTCATGCAGAGCTTCGTGCCCACCGTGGCCATGATCCACTTCCACAGCGTCGAATCGAGCGCTGCGCTGTACGCTGGCGTGATGAACTGCTGGCTGCACGCCCGCCAGGCGCCGGACACGGCGAGCCGAAGCCTCGAGATCCGCTACGAAGACGTGGTGGAGGACCTCGAGGCCCAGGCCCGCGAGGCCGTTGCACATCTGGGATTGGCCTGGGATCCCGCGGTGCTGGACTACCGCGAGGGCACCGCCGGCCGCTACATCAGCACCCCCAGCCGCCAGGACGTGGCCCGCCCCATGTTCACCCGGGCCCGAGGTCGCTGGCGCCGCTATCAGACACAGCTGGAGCCCGTGCTTCCCGGGCTGGCCCCCTACGTCGGGGCCCTGGGGTACCCCCCGGCATGACGCGGGCCCTGGTCCTCGGCGCACTGCTGGCCGCCGGCTGCCAGCCCACGGACCCCGTGGCCCGCCTCGAGGCCTGCAGCGACGCCGACTGTCGCCTCGAGGCGGTGCTGCCAGCCTGGGACGAAGATCCCGAGGCCTGCTGGCGCGCGGTGACCACCCAGCCCGACGAGCTGGTCCGGGCGGCGCTGGTGGCCGCCATCGCAGCGGAACGACCCGGGGCGCTGGAAGGCCGCTGTGCCGACCTGCCCCGCGGGGGCTCCCAGGAGCGCTGCAGCCGGCTCACCCGGCGACCCCACCTGCGACCGCGCCACAAGAAGGACCCCCGGCCCGCGGTCCCGGTCCACCGCCCAGCGGCGGGGCCCACCTGCGGGGCCCTGCCGCTGCCCGACACCCTCGACGCCATCACACCCGCAGACTGTGGTGAGCTGCCCGAGTCCGAGTGCGCTTTCCTGAGCGCAGAGCGCCTGATGCTGGCGGAGGGCCTGCCCGCCCTGGAGCGTAGCCTGGGCCTGTGCGCCCGCTCGGACTTCGGCCCGGACTGCGCCGAGCACGTGCTGGAGCTGGCCATGCCCGGGGTGCCCCCTGCGGACGCCGTGGGGCCCGATGCCCTCGAGGCCGCCACAGCGGCGGTGGCCCGCTTCGGAGAGGCGGCGGGCTCACCCGTCCACGCCCAGCTCTACGAGGACTGGTTCTGGTCCGTCTGGACCGCCACGGCCGTGCTCCGCGCCGAACGGCCCACCGGCGAGCTGCTCGAAGCGCTGCCGGCAGCAGCCGCCCCTCACCTGCGCTTCGCCGTGGCCTGGCGCCTGCTCTGGGACGACCCCGCCGGGCCCGGCTTCGAGCTCGAGCCTCTCGCCGCCCAGGTCGAGGCCGCGCTGGCCGAGCGCCGCCCCTCACCCAGCGAGAGCGGCCCCTTGGCTCCCGCCACCATCGTGCAGACCCGTCACGGCTGGAACGGCGATCTGCGCACCGAGAAGGGTGTGGCCGCGGCCTGGTGCATGGGAAGCACCCGACGCGCGATCCATGAGGACCCAGCCCTGGATCTCCGCCTGGCGGTGCTCGAGGCCCTGGCCCGCCAGCCCAAGCCCCCCGATGCCGAGGCCTTCCTCGGGCTGGTCGGCACCGACCAGCCCGAGGTCCTGCGCTGGGCCGGTGCCCGGCTGGGGGCCATGCTCGACCCCCAGGCTGCCTGGGCCCGCGGAGAGGCCCTCGCGGGCACGGAGACCCCCCTGGTGCTGGGGCGCCTCGAGAAACGGGAAGGTGGCGGTGGCCCGGGCGGGCAGTAGAGGATCAGATCCGGCCGTGCTCCACCACCAGGGCCGAGCCCTCGCTCCGCTCCCAGCGCTGGGGTGCCAGCAGCTCCAGCTGGCGCTCCTGGCCCGTGATGACGGGCACATCGTGGGGCTCATTGTGGTGCTTGATGGGCTTGCCCGCCTCGAGCCGGTCGGCCACGAAGCGTCGATGGGCCTCGAGCCGGTCCTGCTGGATCCGCGCTCCCTGGGGTAGAGCGGCGGCGAGGCCCCCATGGACCATCGGCGCGAAGCTGTCGCTCAGCTCCACCCCCACGCTCGAGCGCCCCGCCACGGCGGCGGCGGCCAGGGTGGTGCCCGTGCCCGCGAAGGGATCGAGCACCAGGTCGCCGTACAGGGAGTACATGTTGATCAGGCGGAACGGAAGCTCGAAGGGGAAGGCCCCGGAGCGCTCCCGATCCGCGCGTTCACCCAGTGCCTGGCGAGTGCCTCGCAGGTCCGACCACAGGTCCGAGAACCAGGTGTTGCGCTCCTCCCAGAAGAAGGCGGAGCGGCGGCGGGCGGCCTTGTCCTCGGGCCGGTGGAAGGCGCGCTTGTCGCCTCTGCGGAACAGCAGCACGTACTCATGCTCGTAGGTGACGTAGGCCCCGGCGGGCAGCATGCCCGAGCCCATGAACTTGTTGGGGGCGTTGGTGGGCTTGCGCCAGAGGATGTCCGGCAGCACATCGAAGCCCAGGGCCTGCATGGCTGCGATGATGCGAGCGTGGTTCGAGTACAGCCGGAAGCGCCCGCCCACGCTGCGGGTGGCGTCACCGATGTTGACGGCGGCGATGCCCCCTGGAGACAGCACACGCCAGCACTCCGCCCAGACCGCATCCAGGCAGCGGTGCATGGCCTCGAAGGCAGCGGGCCCATCCGCCACCTCCAGCAGCGCGCCCGCAGCGGGATCCATGGCCGCGAAGGCCTCGTCCCACATGGCGATCATCGGGTAGGGCGGCGAGGTGACCACCAGCTGGACCCCGCCGTCCGAGATCGCTCCCAGGTCCCGTGCGTCTCCCGAGATGAGCCGGTGCGTTGTGCGCATGCCGCCTGGATAGCACGTTAGGGACCGCGACATGACCCATCGCCGGCGCGCCCTGTTCGCCCTGCTGGTCAGCGCCATCGTGCTGCTGGGCCTCGAGGGGGCGGTGCGGCTGCTGGGCCTGGCCGATGACGACGTGCTGCTCTCGCCCCTGCTCTTCCAGCAGCCCCTGCTCGAGCCCCGGGCGGATGACGGTCCAGACGGCTGGAGGATCCTCGGCGACGGACCCATGCGGCGTGGTGAGGCCCAGGGCTTCCGGGTGCTGGTGGTGGGGGGCTCGGCGGCAGACGGCGTGGGGGCCACACCCTTCGGTCGTTTCTCCCACCTGCTGGAGCGACGCCTCATCCAACAACGACCCGGGCACCCGGTGGAGGTGATCAACCTGGCCCGGGCGGGCCTGGGCAGCCGCCACGTGGTGCCGGTGCTCGAGGGTGGTCTGGCGGACCTGAGCCCCCAGCTGGTGATCGTCTACAGCGGCAACAACGAGCTGCACGAGCTGCGCGCGCTGAAGCACAGCTCCCCGGCCTACCGGGCCAACCTCGAGGGCCTCCGCCGCCAGCTGCACGGGCTGCACGGCTATCGGCTGTTGCAGCGCCTGCTGGGGCGGGACCGGCTCCAGCCGGTGGACGACGGCCCCGCCTTCAGCCCAGGCCTGCCCGACCTGCCCACCATGGCGGACGATGACGATCGGGCGCTGGCACGGCGCATCTACCGCGAGCAGCTGCACGCCATGATCCGGGCCACACGCGACGCCGGGGCCCGTGTGATGCTGGCCACCGTCGCCGACAACCGGGCGGACTGGAGCGGCGACAGCGACCGCGAGCTGTCGGCTTGGGAGCAGGACCGGCTGGACGCACTGGCCCAGGCCGTGGGGGAGCTGGACACCCAGGCGGCGCAGGGATTCGCCGCCGAGATCGAGGCCGCCTTTCCTTCCCAGCGCGCCCTGTTCGAGGCGGGACGATCCCTGCTGGACCTGGGCGAGACAGAGCACGCCCGAGTCCTGCTGGAGCTGGCGGAGCTGATGGACGTCCGACCCACCCGCGGCAACCGCGAGCTGCGCGAGGTGGTGCGGGAGCTGGCGGCCCAGGAGGGCACCGGCCTGTGTGATCTGGCCGAGCTGCTGGATGGCGTCTCGGAAAGAGGGGTGGCGGGCCACGACCTCTTCACAGACGGCTGCCACCTCAACGCCACCGGCCAGCGCGCGGCTGCGATGTCGCTGGCCACCTGCACCCGCTCGATGGGCCTGTGGGAACCCCTCGAGCGACCTGTCCCCCTGCCAGTGGATCCCTTCCGCCTCGATCACGACCTGCGCAGCGACGGCGAGGCCTTCCCACCGCTGGAGCCCGAACCGCTCGAGGGCCTCCAAGAGACCCAATCGGGCCACGCCGCCTTCGCCACGGGCCGGCCCGAGCAGGCCCGAGCACACTACCAGGCGGCCCTCGAGGCGGGCGCGCCCGAGGGGCCCACAGCCCTCAACCTGGCCCTGGTGCACTGGCACCTGGGGCAGCTGGAGACGACCGCCCAGCGGCTCGAGCAGGCCAGCGAGGCCATGGGCCGAGATCCGGAGCTGGACAACCTGCGGGTGATCCTCGGACTCTGATCTCCCTCCCCGGTCCGCCGTTTGGGTGATAGAAGCCGGGCCATGATCACCCGAGACCTCATCCACAAGCTTCCAAAGACCGATCTCCACCTCCACCTCGACGGCTCCCTGCGCCTCGAGACGCTCATCGAGCTGGCCCGCACCCGGGGGGTGGTGCTGCCCTCCGACACCCCAGAAGGCTTGAACGAGCTGGTGTTCAAGGAGAGCTACGCCAACCTCGGCGAGTACCTGCACGGCTTCGCCTACACCTGCTCGGTGCTGCAGGATGCCGAAGCCCTGGAGCGCTGCTCCTACGAGCTGGCCTGGGACAACATCGAAGAAGGTGTGCGCTACATCGAGGTGCGGCTGGCCCCTCAGCTGCACGTCAACCAGAGCATGAACAGCGAGCAGGTGCTCCAGGCGGTCAACGACGGCCTCGACCGCGCCAAGCGCGAGCACCGGATGTCGCCCGCGGTCCGCGAGCACGGCGAGCCCCCCTTCGAGTACGGCATCATCGTCTGCGCCATGCGCATGTTCACCCCCGGGTTCGGCTGGTACTTCGAGCACCTGCACCGGGTGACCTCCGAGCTGGACGAGAAGCGCCGCTTCGGCATCGCGTCGCTGCAGCTGGCCCAGTCCGCGGTCAAGTGCCGGGATCAGCTCGGCCTGCCCATCGTGGCCTTCGACCTGGCGGGCCAGGAAGCCGGCTATCCAGCTGTCGACCACGCCGAGGCCTACCACTACGCCCACGAGCACTTCCTCAAGAAGACCGTGCACGCCGGCGAGGCCTACGGCCCCGAGTCCATCTTCCAGGCCATCACCGCCCTGCACGCCGACCGCATCGGCCACGGCTACCACCTCTTCCGACCCGATCTCATCACCTCGAGCAACGTCTACGATCCCGAAGGCTACGTCCGGGCCCTGGCGCAGTTCATCGCCGACCGGCGCATCACCATCGAGGTCTGCATCACCTCCAACCTGCAGACCAACCCCGAGATCAAGACGGTGGCCAACCACGCGCTGAAGCAGATGCTGGACGCCCGCCTGTCCTGCACCCTGTGCACCGACAACCGCCTGGTCTCCCACACCTCGGTCACCCACGAGATCGAGCTGGCCATGAACGAGCTGGAGCTGTCCACCCAGGCCCTGCGCGATCTGATCATCTACGGCTTCAAGCGCAGCTTCTACCCCGGCGACTACCGCGAGAAGCGCGCCTACGTCCGCCAGGTGGTCAACTACTACGACAAGCTCATGCGCGAGGTCGAGCCCGCCTTCGAGCCGCCGCCGGGGCGCTAGCCGTCCTTGGGCTTCGCCTTCTTCCGCACGAACCAGCGCTTGTCGATCTTCACCCCCCTACCGAGGGCGCGCTTGTAGTAGCTGGGCAGCCGGCCGGTGGGCACCACGCCGCCCTGGATGACGCCGTCCTTCATGCCCTGGCCCTCGAACTGGAACAGGGTGTTGATGCGGTAGTTGCCGTGCTCATCCAGGCCCGTGAAGACCTCGGCGATCTGCTCTACCCGACGTGAGCCGTCGGGGAAGCGGGACACCTGGACCACCAGGTCCACCGCGTCGGCCACCTGGCCGCGGATGGCACGGATGGGCATGTCCTCGCCGGCGAACAGCACCAGGGTCTCGAGCTTGGACAGCGCGGACATGGCCGAGTTGGCGTGCAGCGTGGTCATGGTGCCGCCGTGGCCCGAGTTCAGCGTGTTGAGAAGATCGAGGGCCTCGCCGCCGCGCACCTCACCCACGATGATTCGATCGGGGCGCAAGCGCAGGGTGGAGTGCAGCAGATCCCGGATGGTGACCTCACCCCGACCGTGCTTGTCGGGCAAGCGGGCCTCGAGCTGCACCACGTGGGGCTTCTGGATGTTCAGCTCCTTGGTGTCCTCCATGACCACGATGCGCTCGGCCGACGGGATGTACCCGGCCAGGACCGTGAGCAGGGTGGTCTTGCCCGATCCGGTGCCCCCGGAGACCACGATGTTGCGCTTCATCTGGATGGCGGAGCGCAGGGTGGCCATGGCCTCGGCGGTCATTGAGCCCAGAGCCACAAGCTCCTTGGGTCCCAGGGTGGACTTCTGGAACTTGCGGATGGCCATGGCCAGGAAGGGGGCCACCGGCGGCCCGATGGCATGCACGCGGCTGCCGTCGGGCAGCCGGCCGTCGAAGCGGGTGTTCTCGGAGTCGAACAGCTTGTTGCTGTACTGGGCCACGTTGGTGCAAGCCGCGCGCAGCTCCTCGATTCCCGAAAACGCGGTGTCCTCCACCCTCTGCAGCCGTCCCCGGACCTCGACGAAGATGGTGTCGGGGCCGTTGATCAGGATCTCGGAGATCTCCGGATCCTCGAGGAGATGGAGGATGGGGCGCAGGTAGTAGTTGACGGTGTTTTCGTACAGGCTCACCGGCTAGTCCCCCTTCTTCTTGTCGCCCTTCTTGCCCTTCTTGCCCTTGCGGGAGAACAGGCGCCCGAAGAAGCCCTTCTTCTTGCCGTCGCCGTCGGCCTTGCCGCCACCCTTCTCGCGCTTGAGCCGCTCCATCTCTCGCAGAGCGTCCTTGTTCTCCGGGTTGATCTTGAGCGCCCGGATGAACAACTTGCGGGCTTCTTCGGGATGGCCGCGGGCCTTGACCACCCGGCCGAGCAGTACCCAGCCCTCCTGGTGGCGCTGGGCCTTGTTCATGGCGGTCTGCATCATCTCCACACCGCGGGATGCCTCGTCTTCGTCACGCTCGTGGTTGAGGCGCCACAGGCAGTAGCCCATGTAGATGCGGAGCTCGGGGATCTGGAAGTCGGGGTGCTTGGCCGACATCTCGAAGACCTTCGAGAACATCTCGTGGGCCTGCACGATGCGTCCTGCCCGGAACTGGGCCAGGCCCCGATCGAAGAACTTCTCGATGGCCAGCATCTCCTGCACGGCCTCCATCGCCTCCTCTTCCTCGGTCTTCTTGCCGTGGATCACCCGTGCGATGGTCTCCTCGCGCTGCTCGTCGTCCTTGAGGATCTCCCAGGCTGCGCGGGCCTTGTCGAAGGCCTCAGCGGCGGTCTGCTGCAGCTCGGGCTTGTCGTCCCCCACCCGATCGGGGTGGAGGATGCGGGCCAGGCGGAAGTAGGAACCCCGGAACTCCTCGACCGTGGCCTCGTGGCTCAGCCCCAGTACCTCGAAGACGTTGTCCGCCTCGAGAATCCGGTGGATCTCGGCTCGCAGGGCGGCCTCGGCCTCGTCCATGTTCCAGTCGTCGCCGCCTCCGGGATCCGTGGCCTCCTCCGGATCGTCGAAGTCGTCGTCGTCGAAGGGGATCTCCTGATCGCCGAGATCGACGTCGTCGTCGTCACTGTCGTCGAAGGGGATCTCCTGTTCACCGGAGTCCTCGTCGTCCAGTTCGAGATCGTACTCGGCGTCGGATGCAGGAACGTCGCCGCTGGGAGGGGTGACGGAGGAGGCGATCAGGCTGGCGATGTCGGCATAGGATCCAGAGGCGGACTCGGCCTCCTCGTCGATCAGCACCTCGTCGCCGTCCATCTCTTCCTGGGCGGTGGGGACCGCCACGGCGTGGTCCAGGTCCGGCTGACGGAACTCGAGAGCGCCGAGGATGGCGGCCACGTGGATGGCCGCCACACAGCTGCGGGGCTCGCCGGGGCCGAACTGGCTGACCTCGAGCACCGAGCGGTAGCCGTCGAGGCCCACGAGCCACTCCCGGTAGTCCAGGGGCAGGCCCAGACCGGACAGGTCCTCCGCTTCCTTGACCACACAAGCCGGCCTCCCCTCGAACTCGGTCTCGAGGCGCTCGACCAGCTCAGTGGTCTCGAAGGCGAGCTCCAATGCGGCCCAGATGGCAACCCTGAGCCGCGCTGGGAACTCCCTCTTGGGGGCTTCATCGGCGGTCCAGCGCAGCTTGACGCCGGGCACACTCATGGCGTTGGCCATGCGCAGTGCCGCCATGTGCTCGTTGATCCGATCGGGATCGGCGTCGGGGAGCGTGGCCGCGACCTGCTCGGCCTGCTCCTTCTTGAGGTTCGACGCGGACGCCACCAGCTCGCCATCGCGCAGCCAGAACCGGCGCCGACGTTTGCCGTGCAGTGCCTCGAGCACGCTGGTGGAACGGGCCTGGGAGAGGCGAGCGAGCCGGAGCTCGAGCTTGACTTCCTGGGGTTCGGCTCCTTGGGACAAGGGACCTCCATGGTGCGGACCGCGGGTGGACGGCCTCCCGTGCACGAATGGAGACTCTATCGCACCCGGGCCCCGCTTTGCTCTCCCCAAAGGGCTGCGCTAACGGGATCCAGGCTTCGAGACGCAGACCCCGGCCCGGGAGAGCGCGTGCTTCGCATCGACCATCAGAACCAGCGCGCCGTGGCGCTGGCCCGCTACCTCGAGCGTCACCTGGACCTCGGGGCTCTGCCGCCCGACCTCTGTCTGGTGCTCGGCGGTGACGGCACCATGCTGCGCGCCATCAGGGACCTGGGCGACAAGTACACCTACCTGGGGCTCAACTTCGGCCGGGTCGGCTTCCTGATGAACGACATCGAGAGCGGCGCGGCCGTGGTGCGCCTGCTGGCCGAAGGTCGCTACCAGGTCCACGATCTGCCCCGCCTGGCCCTCGAGGCCTGGATCGAGCCCCCGGAGCACCAGGGCTCGAGCCGCCGGCTCGAGGAGCGAGTGGTTCATGCCCTGGCGCTCAACGACGTCTTCGTGGAGCGCATGACGGCCCAGTCCTGCCACCTCCGCGTCACCATCGACGGGGCGTCGGTGGTGGAGAACCTGGTCTGCGATGGAATCATCGTCGCAACCGCCCTGGGTTCCACCGCCTACTCGGTCTCTGCGGGGGGCCCGGCGTGCCACGCCCTGCTCGACACCCTCCACGTCACCCCCATCTGCCCCTTCTCCCCACGGCTGATCCCCATCGCCCTGCCCTTGACCTCTCGGGTCAGCATCGAGCCCCTGTCCCACACCCAGCGCCCAGTGCGGGCGGTGGCCGACGGCATCGGCTACCCCCAGGTCCGCCGCCTCGAGATCCGCAACTCCGGGCTGGACGTGCGCCTGGCCTACCTCGAGGGCCACGACTTCACGGCCACACTCTTCCGCAAGGTGCTGCTGGGCTAGGACTTCTGGTCGCTCTTGCCGCTGGGCCACAGCTCTTCGGGTAGCTGACCGCGCACCTTCCAGACCGCAGCCCAGCCCAGCGGCAACAGCACGAAAGCCGCCAGGGTCACCGCGGTGAGCCCCACGACCACCAGCAGGCCCAGGGAGCGTACGCCCTGGGAGCCGGCGAAGGACAGCGAGGCGAAGCTGACCACAGTGGTGGTGGTGCACAGCGCCGCAGCCCAGCCGGTGGTGGACAAGGCCTTCCAGATGCGACCCGGGCCCTCTTCCGCCAGGCGGTGCAGCAGGTGGATCACCGCCGCGATGCCCAGCCCCAGCAGGATGGGGATGCCCACGATGTTGACGATGGACAGCTTGATGGAGAAGGCTGCCAGCGCGCCACCCACCCAGGCCATTCCCGCCAACAACACCGCCATGGCCGAGACGGCCCGCCGCGGGGAGCGCAGGTCTATCCAGGTGGCCAGCAGCACCATGAGCATCGCCAGGCCGATGATCCTCGGGGCGTCGCTGCGGATGAGGCGGAACAGCGAGCCCAGGCAGAGGTACTCGCCCGCGATGGCGCCCGGATCGTAGCGCTCGTAGACCGCGTCGGTGAGCTGGGCCGTGTCGCGGAGATCCCACATGTTGCCCGAGGCCAGCAGCAGCATGCGATGCACCCCCACGCCGCCACCCAGGATGTGCACCAACGCTGGGGGCAGGTCATCGGAGGTCAGGGGCTCGATGGGGCCCTCGGCCAAAGGGGCGAGGTTGTCGCGCACCATCGCCGGCAGGTAGCGGGCGTTCTCGTGGCGCGTGATCTCACCGATCTCCCGCAGGATCCCCAGGCGCTCGGTCTGGTCGTGGGGGATGACCGTGTAGATGGACAGGACCTGGCCCACCTCGGGCAGCTTGCCGTCCACCATGTCGGCCTGGGCCTGGACGAAGGCGGAGTGCAGCGACTCGCTATCGGGCAGAGTGAGCACCAGGGGGGAGTAGGAGTCCCGGGCCAGGCTCTGCTGGGTCTCGTCGAGGTCTCCGAAGGCCATGCCGTCGCGGCGCAGCTCGCTCAGGTCGTACTGGAAGCCCAGCTGGGTGCTGAGCATCCCCGCCACGCCGGTGACCAGCAGCGCCACCAGGAAGCCCAGGGGCACCCAGCGGTAGGTGGGGGGCAGGGCGGCGCGGCGACGGGAGAGCTGCAGCGGCTTGTCGCTGGTGGCCCGCTCCCGCCAGACGATGAGCAGGGGCAGCAGGGTGAAGACCACCAGCAGGCAGAACAGCACGCCCACGCCCAGCAGCAGGCCCAGCTGGGAGAAGCCCCGGAAGCGCCCCACCAGCAGGGCCAGGAAGCCACAGGCGGCGGTGACCGCGGTGGCCAGGCAGGGGGCGCCCACCTTGTCCCAAGCGCGCACCACGGCTTCCTCGAGGCTGCCACCCCCCGCCCGCTCCTCGCGGTAGCGGTTGAACAGGTGGATCCCGAAGTCGATGCCCATACCGAGCAGGACCGCCGAGATGAAGCTGGTGAACGTGTTCAGAGAGCCCACCGTCAGCGAAGCGAAGCCCAAGGTCCAGACGTTGGCCACCACCAGGGGGATGAAGATCAGCAGCACCGCTCGCCAGTCTCTGAAGCCCAGGGTGATCACGGTGAAGACCATGATCAGGGCCGCCATGCTGGTCCACTTCACGTCCTGAGTGATGCCCTCGAAGTCTTCCACGTTGTGGCGGTAGCCACCCCCGATCCACAGCAGCTCGATGTCGGGTTCCGGGGGAGGGGTCTCTTCGATCACCCGGTGGACCTCGGCCATCACCCTGCGCGCGAAGTCCATGTCGGTGGCCTGGCCCGTGGGCCGCACGATGATGCGGCTCAAGCCTTCGGCCGGCGACAAGCGTGCCTTGTAGCTGGCGTTCTTGAGCTTGTCGGTCAGCGGACCCAGAGACATCAGGCGCTGGGCCACGAAGGGATTGGTGGCCGCTGGACCCAGGGCGATCACACCCTTGAGGCGGTCTCGGATCTCCGCCAGCTCCGCTGGCTCGAGCTGCATCAGGCCCACCCGCCAGACCAGCTCCGAGTCCATCTGGTGGTAGGTGTACTGGAACTCGGGCAGGGACTCGAGGGTCTGGCCGATCTCCTCGAGCCACTGGTGGCGGCCATCGTCGCTGCCGCCGCCCACGGTGATGGACAGGGTGGTCACGCCACCCTCGAGATCGTTGAGCTCCCGCAGCGCGATGGTGGAGGGCTCGTCGTCCGGCAGCAGGGCAATGGTGTTGCTGTCGACCGTGAGCCGCATGGCCAGCGCGGCGTTGAGCAGGGTGCCGAGGATCAGCACCGCCCCGACGATGCGCTTGTGGTGGATGCACCACCACGCCAGCTTCCCGAAGATGGTCTGGGCTTGGTAGGTCGGGGTCATGGCATCGGCCCTGCGGGCCCCCCTGATAGCGCGTCGGAGCCCGCGGCGCGACGTGGGAGCCCAGGAGCCCGACGGGCCACCCGTGCCAGCTCCAAGCCGAGCCTCAAGCCCTGAGCCTTCCAGCCGATAGGCCAGGTGGAGCCAGAGAAAGCTTCGGACAGGGGGGTGTGCGCAGAATCACCGTATCTTGTTTCACCCTGACTCTTCACCCTCCCCGATAGAGGACCCTCGCTCAGAGCGCCGGTCAGGGCGGCAGGTTCGACGGGGCTTTCGAGGAAAGACGATGCCGGGACTTGTCCGTGCGCGTTTCTTTCTCGTATCCTGGCACGCGGCTTGCTCTTCCCTGATTGGGAAGTCTCCCACGGAGCGCGCCACGATGAGCAGCAGCGATGGCAGGCAGAACACCGGGAATCGGCCGACGTGGCCGGAGCCGGAGAATGACTCCATCGAGGCTCGCAACGCCACGATCCTGGCATACTACCCCCTGGTCCGAACCATCGCCTACCGGATCGCCAAGCGCATCCCCAGCAACCAGGACGTCGAGGAACTCATCAACGTCGGCGTGCTGGGCCTGATCGACGCGGTGGAGCGCTTCGATCCCACCCGGGGGGTGCCCTTCAAGTCCTACGCCGAGATCCGCATCCAGGGGAAGATCGTCGACGCGCTGAGAGCTGCGGACTGGACTCCTCGCTCCGTGCGCCGCAAGGCCAAGCGCATCGAGGCCGCCCGCTCCCAGCTCGAGCGCAAGCTGGACCGCGAGCCCAACCGCGAGGAGATGGCCAAGGCCCTCGAGGTCGAGCCCGACGAGTACGACTCCCTGCGCGACGAGGCCGCCATCCGCAAGCTGGTCTCCACCAACCAGCCCGTCGGTCCCGACTCGAGCACCACCATCGAGGATCAGGTGGCCATCGACATGCCCGACCTCGAGGAGCTGTGGGTGGACTACGAGGTCAAGCAGGAGGTGGTGGACGCCATCCGCCTGCTGCCGCGCAAGGAGCGCCTGGCGGTGGACATGTACTACATCAGGGGTCTCACCTTGAAGGAGATCGGCAAGACCTTGGGGGTCACCGAGTCCCGGGCCTGCCAGCTCCGCTCACAGGGTGTGAAGCGCCTGAAGGTCAAGCTCAAGGTCGAGCTATGACCGGGGCGCGTCGCGCCCCGGGGCTAGGGTGAACGGGCTACGGGCTACGGGGTTTCCGGGTTGACCGAGTGGCCGCGCTCTCGCGGGTTGCCGCGATTCGAGCAGCGCAGCGATTCGGTCCGAACGCACACTATGGTGGCTCGTCAGCCACCAGGGGTTCAACCTGTCCCAACGAGCCGTAGCCCGTAGCCAGGCTGGCTTCGCCAGCCATCAGTCCAGCTCGAGTTCGTCCTCGTACTGGCCGTGCCGGGTGTCCTGGGTGCTGGGATCTCGGCCACCCAGCCGCAGCTGGAGACCCAGCTCGAGGGAGGCGGACACCGGCATCGGGCCGGGTGGCTCCCGCTCGAAGGCCAGCGCGCCCTCGCCTTCGTCGTGGACCTCGACGAAGTCGCCCACCATCAGGCACAGCGGGAGCTGACCCACCAGATCCCAGCGCGGGGACAGGCCCAGCTCGAAGCCGCCGAGGGCTCGCACCCCCACCAAGGAGGGTGCCGCGAAGGAGGGCAGCTCGACGGTCAGCGAGGACAGGTCCACGTGGTCGGTGACGCGGCTGCCGCGCCACATCACCACGCCAGCGCCGAGCACGGGACGCAGGCGATGGGTCGGACGGCGCGCGAGCCGCAGGCCACCCGTGACGACGGTGGAGGCGTGCCCGAGCTCGATGGGTGGTTCCGACGTCGCGGAGCTGCCCACCACCTCCTGCTGGAAGGTGGCGCTGTAGCGCCCGTGGATCCGCGCGAGGCCCAGCTCGATCTCGATCTCCGGAGACAGTCCGAAGCCCAGATCCAGGCCGTAGCCCGCGCCCAGCCCACCACGGGTGGCCTGCCAGGCATAGGTCCGAACGACCCCCTCGTCGGCACCAATGCTCGGATCCACCAGGTAGATCCCCATGTACTCGCCCCCCACCGGCCCCACCCCGGCCCCGACCCGGGGACGGACCAGAACCTGGAGCAGCCGCCCGGCGGACAGGGTGCGCCAGGCCCCGAGGTCCATGCCGCTGTTGCGGTACTCGAGGTAGTCGCCTTCGCGCATCCCCAGGCGCTCCCACTCGGTCAGGCCCTCCTCCTGGCGCATGGCGTCCAGGTCCGAGGGCTCGAAGTCCGGCAGCTCGACCCCCAGCCCTGTGGACATGGAGCTCAGCTGCACCTCGGCGCCGGTCTCGGCCTGCAGCTCCTCGAGCTCGGAGGCCACCAGCTCACGGGTGCGCTTCTCGTCGTAGACCCCCTCTTCCCGGATGTCGCCGGCCACGCCGATCTCGCCCCGCACCACCCGCCCAAGCAGATCCGCCACCTGCTCCATCAGCAACTCGTCCTCTCCCGGGGGCAGGGTGAGCTCCAGGGACACCACCTCGTGGGCCAGGATCACGTCCATCAGGCTCACCCAGACCAGGACCTCGTCCAGGCCGAGGGCCAGGCTGCCCGTGACAGCGAACTCCGCCTCGGCGTGCCCGGCGATGACGTAGGTACAGCCCACCTGCTCCCCGGCGGGGCAGGTCTCGAGGTAGACGCGGGCGTCGGTGCCGTGCAGCGAGGGCACTCCGTCCACCGGGACCAGCTCGATGCCCTCGAGATCCATCAGCCGCTGCTCGAGCACCGCACCCATCATGGCTGCCAGACCAGCGCTCTCGGGGGTCACGGGCTGGAAGCCACCCACCAGCACCAGGCTCTGGGCTCGGGCCGAGCCGGCCCAGGCGAGGGCACAGGAAAGTCCGAGGGCCGAGAGCGAGGAGCGCATGGCCCGGAATGCTACCAGGGACCGAGCGCTTCGCCTACTTCTTCCGCACCATCCGACGACGAGGTGCCCGGGTCGTGGAGCCGCGGTTCCCCTCGGGTCCCGCCAGGACCGCCATCACCTCGAGGTGGGGGGTGTTGGGGAACATGTCGTAGGCCCGGGTGTGCTCCACGCGGAAGCCGCGCTCGATGAACACCGCCAGATCGCGCGCCTGGCTGGCAGGATTGCAGCTGATGTAGACCAGCCGCTGGGGGCCCAGGGCCTCGATGCCATCGATGACACCATCCTCGAGCCCACGCCTGGCAGGGTTGACCACCACCACCGGCGCGTCGTTTGGTCCCGTGGCCCACGCCTTGCCGCCCGGCCAAGCGGCGCTCGATCTCCGGCAAGGCTTCCACCACCTCGGCCGCGAGGAACTCCGCGGGCACAGCGTTGAGCGAAGCCGCACCCTTGGCGCGCTTGACCGCGGTCTCGACCACCTCCACGCCCAGGGCCCAGCCTGCACGGCGCGCAGAAGCCAGGCACAGACCACCCACGCCGCTGTACAGGTCCACCACCGCTCGGTCCGGTGGAATCCACTCCTCGAGGTCACGGATGATGAGCTCCGCCACTCCCGGGTTGGTCTGGAAGAAGTCCCCCGCGCCGATGGGCAGGCGCAGTCCGGCGACGCACTCCTCGATGGAGCGGGCGCCCTCGAGGCGCACGGTGGGGATGCCACCGTCGGGCCCTGGATCGAACAGCGCGTTGCCCGGGCTGCGATTGAGGTGCAGGTGGACACCGGCCAGGGCTCCCAGCTTCTGGACCAATTCCTGGGCCAGATCCCCCAGCTTGGGGGAGGTGCGGGCGGCCACCAGGGTGATCAGGAGCTTGCCCGATGCGCGGCTCTGGCGCATCACCACGTAGCGCAGCACGCCGCGCTCCCGCTCGGGATCCCAGGGCCAGACATCCAGCTCGATGACGAGGTGGGCCACCAGGCGCATGGCCTCGCGCAGGGCAGGGGTGATCACCCGGCAGTTGGGGATGGGCACCACGTTGCGGGTGCTGCGACCGAAGGCCCCCACCCGCGGACGGCCTCGATCCGAGCGGCCCACCGCCAGCTTGACCAGGTGGCGGTAGCCCTCGAGCCCCTCGGGGCCATCGCGCAGCTCGGTGGGCGCGTACTCGGCCAGCCCGCTCAGGTCGTAGGCGTTGTGGGCGACCGAGAGGCGCGCACGCCGCTGACCCTCGCGGTCCATGTGCATGAAGGGGCAACCACCACACACCGAGTAGCGATCGCAGGGCGGATCCACGCGGTGGGCATCGGGCCGACCCACCGCCTTCTCCCAGCGGGCGAGGTTGCGGTTGTTGCCCGGTGCGTAGATGTGCACCTGGCAGAGCTCACCGGGGATGCCCTGCCACACCGCCATGGGGGGGCGGAGCCGTGAGCACGAGGCTTCTCCTCGGGGAAGCCACGAGTCTGGGGTGACGGTGTCCTTCCGGCGGCCCATGGCGATCCTCCTGGTCGGCTCGAGGACGACGACGAGCCCCTCTTGCACCGGATCGGCTGCGCGCGCCACCCGCGCGGGCTCGCGCGTGAAGAAGTTCATCCACCGAACAGGGCAGAATCACAAGGCTCAAACCGCCGATAACTCTTTTTGAAATTCCATTTGTCAGCAATGTTCAGCGAGCCCTCCAGCGCACCCTCGAATTTTTCTCCAAGGTGTTGCCCTTGACAAGGCAAGACATGCTATCTTCCGTCTAGCCCCTCCCCCCTCCCATCCTCGGAGGGGAACCATGCTCCCCGCTCCTGCTCCCCGCTCCCCCGGAAGAACCATGACCACTCCCGAAGCCACGGTCTACGACGACAGCCCCTCCAACGACACCACCGTCGGCATCATCGAGCTGATCGGTACCGCGCTCCAGGAAGCCGGCATCGCGGCATCGCCCAAGCTGTACGAGGAAGCCCTCGAGCTCGCTCGCAGCGGCCTGCTCGGCGCGGCTCGGGATCGCCTGCGCATGCTGCTGTGCCTCGATCCCGAGAACGGCGACGCTCGCCTGTTGCTGGCCAAGGTCTTCGTGGGCCAGCAGCGCTGGGCCGACGCGCTGTCCCAGCTCGACGCCGCCCGCACCCTGGGCGTGCAGGTGCCCAGCTCACTGCAGGCCAAGGTCGAGGCGGGCCTCGAGGCCGAGCGCAACGCCTCCGAGATCAACGCCCAGCGGGCCGCCACCCGCGAGCAGGCCGAGCTCAAGGCCCTCCGTGCCGAGGCTCGCCGCCTGCGCACCGAGAACACCCGGCTGTCCCGGGACCGCAAGCAGCTGCGGAGCCGCGCCAACATCTGGTCCGCGTCCACCGCAGGCCTGGCCGGACTGAGCGTCGTGCTCCTCGCCTTCCTCTGGCTGGGCTCCCCGGCCGAGACCGAGGCGGTCGCCGAGACGCCGGTGCTCGAAGAGGAGATCGCCGCGGTGGCCTCCCTGGGCGACCAGCCGGTGGACCTGCACGAAGCCGCCATGGCGGTCCAGCAGCCCGAAGAGCAGCCCATCGAGGAGATCCTCGAGCAGCCCATCGAGGAGCCCGTCGAGCGCGCCACCGACGCTTCCACCGGCGAGCGCATCCACGTGGTGGTCAGCGGCGACAGCCTCTACGAGTTGGCCAAGACCTACTACGACGACGGCACCAAGTGGAAGGCCATCAAGGACGCCAACCCCAGCAAGATCAAGGGCCGCAACGGCCTGTCCCTGGGCACCGAGCTGATCATCCCGTAGCGCTGTAGGGGAGGGGTTTATCCCCTCCCGCTAATAGCTGATCACCCCTTCCTTCTTGAGGCGCTTCATGCGCTCCAGGCGCCGCTTGGCGCCTTTGTGCTTGTTGACCTTGAGCGCTTCCTTGTAGTGGCGCTCCGCCTCGGTGTAGCGACCCTTGCGGTAGTGGAAGCCCCCCAGGCGGTAGTGAGTGGTGGCGCGGTACTCGGGGATCAGCTCGTAGCCCAGGTACTGCTCCATCTCCGCGATGGCCTGGTCCATGCGCTTGGTCCGCGCGTAGACCAGCCCCAGGTAGTAGTGGACCCGCTCGTTCCCGGGATCGTCCTCGAGGATCTCCTGGCAGATGGCCTCGCTCTGCTTGAAGCGCCGCATGTAGATGTACAGTCGCGCCAGCACGATGTTGTTGATGATGTTGTCCGGGTAGAGCTGGTGGCCGCGGCTGGCGGTACCGAGCGCGCGCTTGAAGTCCCGCTCCTCGAGGTAGGTGTAGGTCAGGGCCAGGGTGGTGGGGGCCGAGATGAAGATGGCGTGGGTCTCCACGTACTTCATCTGGTTGATGCCCTCGGCGCGGCGGTCCTCACCGTCGGGGATCAGCTTGGTGTTCAGGGCCACCACCGAGCGCCAGTAGTTGTTGATGCCATCGGCCAGCACCAGGTCGGGGAAGTCGGGGGCCAACTCCTTGCAGCGCTCGAGGTAGCGCATGGCGTCGATGGCCTTGTTCAGCGCTCCCACGTAGTTGTAGCGGCGGGTGGCGTGGATGGCCTCGACTCCGATGACCCCCACCATCATGAAGTGCTCCCAGGCTTCGTTGCCAGGCACCTCGAGGGCCTCGACGAGCACGTCCTTGGCGTTGGACCAGTTGGTCTCGTACTGGGGCTCGTAGTCGTAGTCGAAGTTCTCGAGCATCAAGGCCTGGTAGACCAATCCCCGGCCGATGGGACCCAGCGCGGTGCCCGGGTACTCGGTGTCCATCTTGCCGAAGTGGTCCATCGCCCCAGGGTAGTCCCGAAGGTAGATCAGCTCGAGGCCGTGGCGTGCGCCGTGCACGAACTCGGGGGTGAGCTGCAGCACCTCGGCTCCCCGGTAGACCACGTTGTCGTAGGGGCGGTTGTGCTCCTCCTGCAGGATCTCCCGCAGGCCCACGCGCGCGTCCTCTTCGGGCAGCCCTTCGATCTTGGGCGCGCGGTTGCGCAGCATTGTGCCCTCGTTGACGTCCTCGCTGCCTTCCTCGTCTTCGCTGTCCGACGACGAGCTCGAGCTGCTGCTGGACTTGCGCGTGGTCTTCTCGGCGAAAGCCGTGCTGGTGGGCAACAGGAGCAGGGCGCTGGCCAGGGTGATGGCGTGGATGCTCGTCCTCATGCCTTGCCTCCGTGGAGGGAGTGGGCGCGCCGCAAGGCGGCGTCGATGATGTCGCGCTCGAGGGTGATGCCCAGGAAGCGGTTGGCCTCCTGGATACCCGTGGGGCTGGTCACATTGATCTCCGTGAGCAGGCCACCGATGACGTCGATGCCTACGAAGATCATCCCGTGTTCCTTCAACACGGGCGCGATGGTGGCGCAGATCTCGCGATCGCGGTCGTCCAGCTCACAGGGGACCGCCGAGGCCCCGACGTGCATGTTGCCCCGGTGGTCCCGCGGGCCTGGGATCCGGTTGATCCATCCCTTGGGCTCGCCATCCACCAGGATGATGCGCTTGTCGCCATCGGCGATGGCGGGCAGGTAGCGCTGCACGATGGCGGCGTGCTGTCCGTGATCGGTCAGCATCTCGATGAGCGCACCCAGGTTGGGATCGTCACCGTGGGTGACCACCACTCCTCGGCCTCCGCAGCCATCCCAGGGCTTCAGCACCGCGCGCCCCAGCCGCTCGACCTCGGCCCGGATGAGCGCCGGATCCTGGGCCACCACGGTCTCGGGGTGGAGCTTGGCGAAGTGCAAGGCGAAGATCTTCTCGTTTGCGAACTGCAGGGCACGCGGAGTGTTGACCACGGTTGTGGAGCGCTCCGCTAGATCCAACAGGTAGCTGCACAGGAAGTAGTCCATGTCGATGGGCGGATCCTTGCGCATCCACACCAGCCCGCAGTCGGCCAAGGGCGTGATTCCGATTTCTTCCGTGCGATAGAATGGAGCGGAGTCCGTAGCTTCGAAGCTCCGAGATCGCGCGAAGACCCGATCGCCCCGAGCGAAAAGATCCCGAGGCTCACACCACAGCACGGGCCAGCCGCGACGGCGGCTCTCCAGCATCAGCATCCAGGTGGAGTCGCCGAGCTGATCGATACCGGGCAGTGGATCCATCACGAACAGCGAGCGCATCGGGTCTCCACGAAGGGGCGTTCTCCGCACGAACCCGCAGTGTATCCCAGCCCGCTACTTCCCGATGCAGAAGCGAGAGAAGAGCGCGTCGAGCACCTCCTCGCGCACGCCGCTGCCGCCCACGGCATCCAGCCTTTCGAGGGCGGCCAGGACCTCCTCCGCGGCCACGGCCACCCCGGCCTCGCCAGCCAGAGCACCCTGCGCAGAGCGCAGGTGAGCCGCCGCGGCCTGCAGCAGCTCGTGCTGGCGCTGGCTGGCGATCAGGGCAGCGCTGCCCCCCGGCTCCTCTCCCACCAGGGCATCGGCGATGGCGCCGCGCAGGGCGTCCAGGCCTCGACCGTCGAGGGCACAGGTGGGTAGGAGGCTGCCACCGTCCACCGAGAAGCGGGCACTCGGCCTGTCGGCGTGGTTGCCCACCAGCACCCGCTGGGTTGAACGAGTCCGCTCGAGCAAGGTGAGGACCTCGGGCTCCTGCAGCCGGTGCGCAGGCAGCACGAGCACGCGCAGGTCCACCTCGGCGAGCAGCTCGTCCCGCAGCGCCATGCCGTCTCGCTCCAGGGCCTCGGGGCGCTCGTTGTCCCCCGCGGTGTCCAGCAACAGCACTGGGAGTCCTCGGATCTCGGTGGTGGCCTCGAGCACGTCGCGAGTGGTACCGGGGCGCTCGCTGACCAGGGCACGGCGGCGCCCCAGCAGGGCGTTGAACAGGCTGCTCTTGCCGGCGTTGACCGGCCCCAACAGCGCGACCCGTGCGCCCTGGACCTGGACCCGAGCCCGCCTGTGGCCCGAGGCCGCCGAGGCCAGCTCCGCCTCGACCGAGGCGATGCGGCCCTCGAGCTCGCTGTCGTCCTGCAGCGCGGGAGCCCCCAGGGTGGCCTCGAGCTGATCGGGAAAGTCCAACCGCGCCTCGAGCTCGGCCCCGATGGTGAGCAGCTCCTCACGGCGGGTGCCGAGCCAGGCTCCCAGCTCACCCCGCAGCGCCCTGGAGGCCACCTCCAGCCCACCTTCGGAGCGCGCCTCGATGGCCTGCAGCACCGCCTCGGCCCGCACCAGGTCGAGGCGGCCGCTGGCGTGGGCTCGGCGAGTGAACTCGCCGGGCTGGGCCACCCGACAACCCGCAGCCACACAGGCGGAGAGCAGGCGCTCGACCAGCAGCGGGTTGCCGTGGCAGGAGATCTCGGCGCAGTCCTCGCCCGTGTAGGAGCCAGGCCCAGGCATCCAGGTGAGCAGCCCTTCGTCGATGGGGCCAGCCCCGTCCTCGAGACGGACCAAGACAGCGCGGCGCGCCGGAGGAAGGCGGCCCCGGCGCGGGCAGATCCGGGCCAAGACCTCAGCGACCCCGGGCCCAGACAGCCGCACCACCGCGATGGCAGCGCGGCCCCAAGGCGTGGCGCATGCGACGATTGTGTCGCATCCTGCGCCGCCGCCTGGAAGCTGCATGACGCTAGTCGTCACCGCCTTCGACGGCGCCACCGCCAGCGGGCAGGATGCGGACCTGCTTGTGCTGGCCCTCGCCCACGGACTCGGTAGCCAGGCCATCGTATTCGGCCACGACCAGGTGCACGATGCGGCGGGCGTAGCTGTTCATCTCCTTGCGGATCAGCTCGGGCTTGCCGCTCTTGAGCACCCGCTTGGAGAGGCGATGGGCGAGCCGCTCGACATCACGGTTGCGGGTCTTGCCGCCGTCATCGTCGCGATCACGATCACGATCACGATCACGATCACGATCACGGTCGCGTCCGCGGCTGCGGCGGTCGTCGTCGCGGTCGCGTCCGCGGCTGCGGCGGTCGTCGTCGCGGTCACGGCCACGGCCACGGCGGTCGTCGCGGTCAC
>CAZHIK010000007.1:13515-31179 GCA_964532635.1 uncultured Enterobacterales bacterium | reverse complement strand
TGCGGTACTCGGGCTCGTTGGTGTGCCCGATGATGACCTCGTCGATGTGGGTCTGGGGGAACTTCTTGGGCTTGATGCTGTGCTCCTGCGAGGCCCCCAGCAGGTCGTACAGGAACGCCACGTCGAGCTTGAGCACCTCGATGAACTCCACCAGGCCGCGGTTGGCGATGTTGAACTCGCCGTCGAAGTTGAAGGCTCGGGGGTCGGAGTCGGAGCCGTACTCGGCGATCTTGCGGTAGTTGATGTCGCCGGTCAGCTCGGTGGAGTCCTGGTTCTTCTCGTCCTTGGGCTGGAAGGTGCCGATGCCGACGCGATCCCGCTCGGACAGCAGCAAGCGCTTGACGACGATGCGCTCGGTGAGCTTGGTCCAGTCGCCGCCCAGCTCCTTGAGGATCTCGCTGTACATGAAGCGGCACACGGGGCAGAGATCGCCCTCGACCTTGATAGGGTACTTGCCCTGCAGCCCGCTGTTGAGCTGCTTGAGCACCTGATCACGGAGGTCCAGCGGGATGAGACGCAGGGGATCCTCGTTCATCGGGCACCACAGCACGGTGCCGTCGTCCTGCTTCCAGCCGTAGGTGTACAGCGCACCGTCAGCGGTGGTGGCGTAGTGCTCCAGCCCCTTCTTGAACAAGCGCACGATGGTGGACTTGGCGGAGCCCACCGGGCCGTGCAGCAGGATGACGCGCTTCTGGGTGCCGTAGCCGTGGGCCGCGCCCTTGAGCACGTTCATGAGCCGCTGCAGGTAGACGTCGATGCCGAAGACGGCGTCCTGGCCCTTCTCGAAGGGATCGTCGAAGAACTTGTAGCGGATGATCCGCTTCTTGCAGTCCACGTACTCGTAGGAGTCGTAGTCCATGATCATGTCGTAGAGCCGCTGGAACGCGTTGCGCGCGATGGCGGGGCGCTCCTGGACCATGGAGAAGTAGTCGGAGAGGGTGCCCTGCCAGTGACGCTCCTGGAAGGCCTCGAGGTCCTGGAGGTTGGCGACCATCTGCAGAATGGGATTCAGGTTCGACTTCTTGGGGCTCATGGGCTGCCTCTGCTACGTCATCCGCGAGGATGACGCGGTGAGCAAGGGTGAATCGTGGGGAAAGACGAGAAAGAGAGCTGGAGATTCGGAATGGGGAGGGAGGGCGCGCCCCCACTGGGCGATCCGCCCGCTACACCTTTGTCATACCATGGTTGCTGGTGTGTGCCGGTCTGTGCATGTCAACGAAAGTTCCGCGTAGCCGTGGGCTCGAGCACCACCGGACGCCCGCCGGGGACGCGCACCCAGTGAACCGCATCGACACCAGCGCTCGCTCCACAGAGCCCATGGGCCAGCACCGTGTCGAGATCCTGTAGGGGCTCCACCCAGAAGCGGCAGTCCAGGGAAGGCGCGGGCCGCCACCCGAACGTCCCTGCTTCGATGATAGTCGGCTCGACCCAACCGGAGCCGCCGCGCTGGTGGGCCTCCGCAGCGATCCACAAGGCTTCCAGGCTCGCCGCGGGCTCCCCGTGCGGGCTCCTGCTCACTCGCTCGATCCAGGGGATGAGCTGGTGGACCACCAACACGGTGAGCAGCAAGCCCAGCGGCACACCGAGGACCACCGTCACCACACGGCCGAAGCAGCCGAAGCGAGGGGCGGGATCAGAGCACATCGTCGTCCTCCACCAGCCGGGTCGTCCGCCCCCAGTCACTGCGCGCGTAGAAGGTCCGCACGCCGTCATCGTCGATGTCGGCCAGCGCCACCACCACCAAGCCGTCCAACCCGGGCGCCTCGTACGCCCAGTACACGCCACGGACCTGCCCATCAAAGGGCCAGCCGAGCTCGAGCCACCCGCTCGACGGCTCCCCGAGCACCGCCTTGCGGTCTGCTGACGCTGGCGCACGGGGGGCTGGCTCGAGGGGGGCCACCCGCGCATCGAAGGCCGCCTCGTAGCCCAACTGGGCCGCCCAGATGGCGTCGATGGTTGCCGGCAGCTCCGCGCGCTTGGCGTAGAAGGCCATGGAAGCGAGGTTCAGCCATGCCGTGAGGCCGAAGAACAGCAGCACGCCCAGCCCTGTTCCCAGCATCAGATCGAAGACGAATCGTCGTCGCAGCAGCGCCATCACCTCTCCTGACCCACAGGATACCGGATAGGCTTGCACCGAAGGAGACCCAGGTGAAGGTCCACCGCCTCGACCGCCGTGAGCGCAAGCGCATGCACCGGGCTCTGCTCGAGGGGGAGCCCATCGATCTCGAGCTCTGGAACGCACCGGCGCCAGAGGTCCGCCTGGACGACATCGTGCCCCTGTGTCACGGCGTGAAGACCTGGGACAAGCAGCTCACGGCCAGCCTCGAGAGCTTCCTGCCCCCCGGAGCCGAGCCCGGCCATCCCGCCCGCGTCACGGTGATCATCCCCAGCCACCGGCGGGTGCCCTGGGGCCTGCGCGCCCTGGCCGCCCAGGACCTCGAGGTGGAGATCCTGGTGATCGACAACGGCCCCCAGCCCCTCGAGGGCGACGACCTGGTCCTGGCCCGGGTGCTGCGCCTGCCCTGGGAAGGCCACGGCCCCACCCGCCAGGCCGCGGTGGAGCACGCCACGGGCGACTACGTCTTCTTCACGGTCGACGACGCCATCCCTTGCGGCGCCGGCTTCCTGCGCAGCCTGGTGGAAGCCCTCGAGGACGGTGGCTACGACGCCGTCAGCGCGCGCCAGCTGCCCTGGCCCGACAGCGACGCTCTCACCGCGCGCCAGCTGCGGGCCTGGACCCCTCCCGGTCGCCGCCACCGCCCCGCTCAGCAGGTGGATCACGTCGCCGCGCTCCACCGCCGGCAGACCCTGCTCGACCACCCGCTGCCTCCGGTGCCCATTGCCGAGGATCTGCGCTGGAGCCCGGGCCGACGCTGCGGCTACCTGCCCAGCGCGCCGGTGGTCCACGCCCACCTCCGCCGCCCCCTCGAGCTCTTCCGTCGCACCCGCGCCATCCACGCCCAGCACATCGCCCGCGGCGAGCCCCCCCGGGTGCCCGGGCCCCTCAGCGTGATCCGCGCGGCCCCCGGCATGCTGCGCCCGATGCTCGAGGCCGGCCCCTCCGAGCTGCTCAACCAGAGCGCCGAGCTGCTCGGCCAGTGGGCTGCCAGCTGGGACACCCGCCGGAGCGAGTGAAGGAGAGACGTTGCTCACCAGCTACCACAACCACAGCCACTGGAGCGACGGACGCGGCTCGGTGGCCTCCATGCTCCACGAAGCCGCGCGCATCGGCCTGGACGAGCTGGGCATCTCCGACCACCTGGTGCTGGATCCCCACGACTTTCCACCCGGCTGGTCCATGCCACGGGCGCGGGTGCCGGAGTACCTCGCGGCCCTGTCCGACGCTCGAGAGGCCGCGCCCTCCCGCCTGCGTATCGGCATCGAGATCGACTGGATCCCCGGCCAGCAGCCAGCCATCGCGGCGGTGCTGGACGATCCCCGCTGGGACTACGTCATCGGCTCGGTCCATCAGGTGATGGGCCTGCACGTGGACTCCGCTGTGGATCAGCTGCTCCGCCTGGGCCCCCAGGCCCTCGACACCCTGAACCAGCGCTACTGGGCCCTGGTGCGCGACATGGCCATCAGCCGTATGTTCGACGTCGCCGCCCACCTGGACTTGCCGAAGAAACTCCTCGGCCGGCCACAGGCGGCCAAGGAGCGCGGGGTTCGAACCGGCGGCTTCGCCGCGGTTCAACACCGCCCCGGCTTCCCCCACGTCGGCGACGCTCCGAACATTCCCGCCGCCCTCGACGCCATCGCCGACGCCGGCATGGTGGTCGAGCTCAACACCGCCGGCTGGGACATGCCCTGCCGGGAGTGCTACCCCTCGCCGAAGATCCTGGCCGCCTGCTACGACCGAAGCATCCCCGTGACCATCAATGCCGACGCCCACAGCGTCCGGGACCTGCTGCGCCACTTCGATCTGGCCGTGCGCGTCCTTCGCCAGGTCGGCTACCGCGAGGTGATGCGCCTCGACGGGCGGCAGGCCCACCCCCAGCCACTGGACGACTTCGAGGCGGCCCTGCGCCGGCCGTGAGAAGATAGGCTGCGATGCCTCGCCTGATCCCCGTAGTCGCCGCCACCATCCTGCTCCTGCCGTCCGCGCTGGCCGATCCGCCCCTGCGGGCCGGCTACCAGCTCGAAGACGCAGGCCACGATCTCGACGCCCCAATAGCCTTGGTGCTGGTCACCCCAGGCCTCGATCCCGCCGCCTTCCAGCCCATGGTCCAGGCCCTCGAGGAGCAGGGCCTCGACGCCTGGGCCGTGCGCGTGCGCCTCACCGCCCCCCTCCCCCCTGCCGACGCCGACATCTGGCTGGCCTCCACCCTGTTGCCTGCCGCGGTGGCCGAGCTGCGGGAGCGGGAACCCGGCGCCGAGCGGCTCGCGCTGGTGGGCCATGGTCCGGGGGGAACCCTGGCGTTGATGCTGGCCCAGCACGTCCAGCCCCAGGCCTTGGCGGTGCTGGCCCCCCCCCTGGGACCCATCGACACCGCCGCCATGAGCTGGCTCGCCGAGCAGGCCCTGCCCGAAGTGGGCAGCATCGACCTGTCCGAGCCCACCCTCTGGCAGGGCCACGACCTGGCCACCCTGCTGCTGGGCGCTCCCCCACCGCCCCTGGCGCTCCTGCCCGTCGAGCTCGCCCAGGCCTGGCTGCGCTGGGCCGCCGAAGGACCGCCGGTGGCCCTGGACAAGGTGGACTGCCCCACCTGGATCGGTGCGGCAGCCATGGATCGGCTGGTGCCCATCGAGTCCATGCGCGTCCCCTCCCAGCAGCTCCCCGACCGCCACTTCGTACGCTTCGGCCTGCTAAGGCTCGATCCCAAAGACCCCGGTAGCGGAGACCTGCTCCGGGAGCGCCGCTACCTGGACACCATGGCGAGCTGGGTCGAGGGGGAGCTGGACTGACGGCCAGGCGAGAGGACTTTGGTACAGTGGCGATGACCCTCACCCCTGGTCTTTCCATGCCAATCCCACGCGCACTGGTCCTCGCCTTCGGCCTCGTCGGCTGCACCCCGACCGGCCCCACCACCCACCAGGTCACGCCAGCACCCGACGGAGAGCTGGACGACGCCAGCCTGGTCGGCACCGAGTGGTTCAC
Organism: uncultured Enterobacterales bacterium; assembly: GCA_964532635.1. Taxonomy (GTDB): domain Bacteria; phylum Myxococcota_A; class UBA796; order UBA796; family JAFGLY01; genus CALDOK01. The sequence goes on along the minus strand of CAZHIK010000007.1, from coordinate 26,081 downwards.
CACCATCCAGGACGCCATCGACGCCGCGGGCACCGACGACACGGTCACCGTCCCGTCGGGGACCTACTACGAGGATCTCGTGGTGAACAAGGCCATCACCCTCGAAGGCGCGGGTGCGGGTGAGACCGTCATCGTCGGCTCGGTGAGCATGAGCGGCGGCTACGCCGGGCTGTACGTACGAGGCATGAGCGTCTACTCGTCGACCTGGGTGTCCAAGGGTACAGCCGGCGTGGATGTCTTCGGCGTCTACATCGAGGGCACTTGGGCGGTGGAGATGTCCGATCTGGACGTTCAGGGCTTCCTCATCGCCATCTACACCATGGACAGTGACGGTGTGTGGGTCTACGACTCCGCCATCAGCAACAACGACTACGGAGTGTTCGCCGAGGACGCCTATCAGGTGCGGGTCTACAACTCCCTGATCACGTCGAACGGCAAGGCCGGCATCACCAACGTCTGGGGCCGCGAGTACGACACCGACATCGCCTACAACACCCTGGTGGGCAACGGTTTCGCGGCCTCGAGCGGCGAGGCCCGCACAGGCGCTGTCGTCCTGGGCGAAGGCTGGAACGTCAACCTCCAAGACAACATCATCGTGTCCAACGCCATCGGCTTCGACTGCGACGTGTGCACCGTCACCGCCAACAACAACCTCGTGTGGGGCAACACCACCGACTACGTCAACGACGCCTCGGCCAGCAGCAGCGACCTGTCCGAGGACCCGCTCTTCCTGGACGCCGGAGAGGGTGACTACCACCTCTCCAGCTCCTCCCCGGCCATCGACGCCGGTGTGGACCCGGACATCTACGTGTACACCGACTTCGACGGCGAAGCACGACCCCAGGGCGGGGGATACGACATCGGCTACGACGAGTACGCGGTCTCCGCCACCGAGCTGATCATCACCGAGGTGATGGCCAACCCCGCCGTGGAGGACACCAGCGAGTTCGTCGAGATCCACAACCCCGGCACCACCACCGTGGACCTCGCCGGCCTGGTCCTGTCCGATGGTGACGACGCCGACGTGCTCGAGGCCTACGGCACCTCGACCACCACCATCGGCCCGGGCGAGTACGCCATGATCATCGACGCCGAGTACGACGGCGCCTACGGCATGGATCTCAGCTACAGCTGGCTCACCACCGGCGACACCAACCTGGGCAACGGGCTGACCACCTCCGACTCCGTCACCCTCTTCGAGTCCGACGGCGCCACCATCATCACCAGCTACAGCCACCCCTTCGACCCCGGTGACTCCGTCTCTGTGGAGCGCTACGACCCCGAGGGCGGCGACAGCTCGGGCAACTGGCGTGCCAGCGTCTGCGCCGACGGCCACTCCGCCCTGGGCGCCCACTGCTTCCCGGAGTCCGGTGACGCGTCCAGCCTGGTGATCACCGAGGTGATGAACAACGCCCTGGACGAGTCCTCCGGTGAGTTCGTGGAGATCTACAACCCCTCGGCCAGCGAGATCGACCTGGCGGGGCTGGTGGTGGACGACGGCGACTCCCAGGACATCCTGGTGGCCTGGAACGGTGGCAGCACGCTGCTGGGGACCTACGAGCACGCCTTGGTCATCGACCCGGACTGGGACGGAGACTTCGTCTTCCCGGCCGGCACGGTGCTGCTCACCACGTCCGACAGCACCATCGGCAACGGCCTGAGCGCCTCGAGCGATCCGGTCTCGCTCTACGACACCGACGGCAGCACCCTGATCGACAGCTTCTCCCACCTGTGGGACGCCGGCGACGGCATCTCCTGGGAGAAGGTGGACTACACGGCGGGGGATGTCACGGGCAACTGGGTGCGCACCACCGACAGCTGCACCTCCACATCAAGCCCGGGACGCCTGAACGCAGCCTCGGGCGGCAGCTGCGGTGCGCTGCAGATCGCCGAGGTGATGGCCAACCCGCTCACCGAGGACAGCGGCGAGCTGGTGGAGCTGTACAACGCCGGTGACGACAGCGTGGACCTGGCGGGGCTGGTGCTCGAAGACGGCGACGCCATCGACACGCTGGCGGCGTATGACAGCGGCTCCACCGTGCTGGCACCCGGCGCCTACGCCGTGATCCTCGACGCCGAGTACGCCGGCGACCACGAGATCGACAGCGCCGCGGTGCTGCTGACCACCACGGACACCACCCTCGGCAACGGGCTGGCGGTCAGCGACACCGTCACCATCCTCGAGGCCGACGGCGCCCACCTCATCGACGCCTACCTGTACCCCACCAACCCGGGCAACGGCACCAGCGTGGAGCGCGTGTCCACGGTCGGCATCGACAGCAGCGACAACTGGGAGGCCTGCACCTGCCCCGGGGGCAACTCCCCCGGTCTGGCCAACTGCGTCTCCGAGGTCGCGGACACCTACTCCAGCCTCTACGGCAGCCTGTTCATCACCGAGATCATGTCCAACCCCGCCGCCGAGTCCACCGGGGAGTTCATCGAGCTTTACAACGACAGCGGCGCCGACGTGGACCTGGCCGGCTACGTGCTCTACGACGGCGACGCCGCTGACACCCTCGAGGGCTTCTCGGATCCCACCGACACGGTGCTACCGGCCATGGGCTTCGCCGTGATCCTCGATGCCGGCTACGCCGGCGAGTACAGCATCGACAGCGGGGCCCTGCTGCTGACCACCGACGACTCGGCCCTGGCCTCGGGCCTGGCGGTGGACGATCCGGTATACCTCTACGATCCCAACGGCATCTCGCTGGTGGACAGCTACACCTGGCCCCTGGATGCGGGCGACGGCGTCAGCGTCGAGAAGATCGACCTGAGCTTCGGTGACCGTGAGACCAACTGGGCGGCCTCGGTCTGCTCCGGCGGCTCCAGCCCGGGGGATGGGCCGTGCTTCCCCTAGGCTACGCCCACTTCTCCACGTTGGCCTTCTGACCCCCCTCGTTGACCGCTTGACCCTTGCTGCCGTAGCTCGTGGCTTCCTGGCCGGGATCCGGCTCGTTGGGCAGGCCCACCTGGGCCTCCACCTCGGCAGCGGCCTCGACGGGATCGCCCACCGGGGCCTCGGGGAGCGCGGCCTCCACCTCGGCCTCCTCGACGGCGGCCTCCTCTTCCTCGGCCGGCTCCGGCTCCGGCTCGGCCTGGGCCGCCCTCTGGCGGAAGGCCTGGGAGGCGCGGGACAGGGAGCCGACGATGAAGCTCATCAGCTGAACGCGATAGGCCGAGTCGCCCTCGGCGGGGCGGGAGACGTCCAGGTTCTCACCAGTGGCCTCGCTGACCTGGCCGGCCATGGTCTCGAGGAGCTCCAGGCTCCGGTTGACCACCACCGCGGTCTCGGCCGGCGTGGGAGCCTGGGGCGCGACGGGCGCCGCCTGCTGCCGCTGGCTCGCGCTGTTCCCTGATCCGCCAGCGCGGCCGTTGGTCGCCGGGGGGACCGTGGTAGCGCCGATCTTGGGGATATGCGGGGGAGACATCTTCGACTTCCAGGCTGCTCGGGGGAGGGTTCCACCCGCTCTTTCGGACCATCTCCCCGGAACTTGTAGCCGGAAAGTGCAGAAAGCTTCTTCGCCGACCACAGCCTCCCGCAGTAGGATTTCGGTGGATCCGCGGAGACACCATGCCCCACCTCCTCCTGGCCACGCTGCCACTGCTGCTGGCCGGTTGCGATCCCGAGGTGCCCGTCGAGCCCCCCTGCGGGGTGGATCACGGCGTGTTCCTCGACACCCCCGACGGCGCCGTGATCCACCTGCACCGACACCAGGCGGACGGTCCTCCCGTGCTGGTGGTCCACGGCATCTCCAGCAACCACTACTGCTGGGACCTGGACGCAGAGCGCAGCATCGGCAGCTACCTGGCGGCCCGGGGCTTCGACACCTGGCTGCTGGACATGCGCGGCCACGGCGACGCCCGCAAGGCCCCGGGAGCCAAGAACCTCGAGCGCGGCTGGACCGCCGACGACTACGGCCTGGGCGACATCCCCACCGCTGTGTCCTACATCCAGGAGCAGACCGGGCACGAAAAGCTCGGCTACGTGGGTCACTCCTTGGGAGGCATGGTGGGTGCCATCTACGCCAGCCAGGTGGGTGACGAAGCGCTGTGGGCCATGGTGGTGGTGGGCAGCCCCGCCGAGTTCACCGATCCCGACCCGGTGCTGGCGCTGACCCGCCACACCTTCGGCATCACCGGCGCCACCATGCCCTTCATCCTCACCCCCCAGCTGGCGCGGGTGGCCAACGCCTTCAACGACAGCCTGCCCATCGACGTCGAGGCCTACCTCTTCCAGGACGAAAACATGGAGCCCGAGGCTGCCCGCCGCATGATGCGCACGGTGGTCAGCCCACTGTGGCCCGGGGAGATGCTCCAGTTCGCGGGCATGATCGAGGACGGCCAGTTCCAGTCCCGCGATGGCGTGGAGGTCTACGTCAACGCCATGGAGAACATCCGGGTGCCGGTGCTGGCCATCGCCGGCCGCGCCGACCGCGTGGCGCCCCCCGATCGGGTGCGGGGCTACTACGACGCCGTGGGCAGCGAGCACAAGCGCTTCGTCGTGGCCGGGCAGGAGAACGGCTTCGGTGCGGACTACGGACACCTGGACCTGCCCATCGGCGACCGCGCCCCCGAAGAGATCTACCCCCTCATCGAAGGCTGGCTCCGCGAGCACCAACCTCAGCCTGTCAGCCGCCCAAGCCTCGGCGACAGCTGATCCCCGTGCGCCCCGTCCTTCCGCCCCGGATCGGGGTATACGGGCTCCGTCCGAGGTGATCCATGAACCGCATGCTGCTCCTCTTCCTGCTCACGGCCGGCGCCTGCTCCGACTACCAGTTCGTCCCCAACGACGGCGTAGACGACAAGCTGGACGACTCCACCTGGGTGCCGGGGGACAGCGACACCACCGACGACGACATCTGTGAGGACCCGGGTCGCTCCCAGGGCAGCGTCGGCATCGACGAGTCCTGCAACATCGAGGCCGAGACCGGCACCTTCACCCCGGTGCTGGAGTGGGCATCATCCGCTCCGGGCGACACCTACACCACCCCCGTGGTGGGCAACCTCACCGACGACGACGGCGATGTCGACGACGACGACATCCCCGACATCGTGGTGGCCAACGTGTCCGGCACCCTGTGGGTCCTGTCCGGCGACGGAGGGGCGGTCCACTGGAGCTACGCCATGGGCGGCAGCGAGCCCGCCACGGCCGCCATCGGCGACCTCGACGCCGACGGCACCCCCGAGGTGGTGGGCGCCAGCACCACCGGGGTGTACGCCCTGCGCGCCGACGGCTCCCGCTACTGGTCCGCCTCCCCCGCGGGCCTGGGCTACCAGCCCACCTGCGGCGGCGTGGGCATCCACGACCTAGACGCAGACGGCTACCCCGAGGTCATCATGGGCAACCTGATCCTCGACGGTCGCAGCGGCAGCACCGTGGGCACCGGCGCCTACGGCTCCGGCAGCGGCTACGGCAGCGGCTGGGGATCGGCGGTCGCCGCCTTCGGTATCGCGGCCGACGTCGACCGCGACGGCATCCAGGAAGTGGTCACCGGCAACGCCTTGTACCGCAAGAACGGCCAGGCCATCTGGTCCAACGGCCGCCCCGACGGCTTCGTGGCCGTGGCCAACTTCGACAGCGACGACAACGCCGAGATCGTCTCCACCTACACCGGCAACGTGGCGCTGCTGGACGACAACGGCAGCACCCTGTGGTTCGGCAACTACACCGGCACCACCATCGGCCCGCCCACCGTGGCAGACTACGACGGCGACGGCGAGCCAGAGATCGGTGTAGCTGGCCACGGCGTCTACGTGGTCATCGAAGCCGACGGCACCCTCAAGTGGTCCAACACCACCCAGGACTGGTCCTCGGGCTTCACCGGATCGGCGGTCTTCGACTTCGAGGGCGACGGCAAGGCCGAGGTGGTCTACGCCGACGAAAACGACGTGTGGGTCTACGACGGTGCCACCGGCCGCGTCAAGATGCAGGAGAGCCGCCACTCCAGCGCCACCTGCTCCGAGTACCCGGCCATCGCCGATGTGGACAATGACGGCCACGCCGAGATCATCTACACCTCCGGCCAGTACTCGGGATCCGAGACCGGCGTGCGGGTGATCGGTGACGCCGACGACAGCTGGATGGCCGGCCGCCCCGTCTGGAACCAGCATGGCTACAACATCACCAACGTGGGCACCCGCGGCTCCATCCCCGCCGTGCCCGACGCCAACTGGCTCAGCTACAACAGCTTCCGCTCCGGCGACCTGTCCGCCGCGGCGGGAGGCGCCTACAGCGACGCCCTGCCTGAGCACGTCGAGGTCTGCCTCGACGACTGCGACCAGGGCCTGCTGCAGGTGGTGGTCCGGGTGGGCAACGGCGGCGTGGACGACATGCCGTCGGGCGTCCCGGTGTCGCTGTACAGCCTGCAGGGCACCCAGGCCACCTTCATCGAGTCCCAGGACACGGTGCAGCAGGTGGTGGCCGGAGAGACCACCTACGGCATGGTCTACACCATCGACGCCTCCGCGGTACCGTCCGGCCGCCTGCGGGTAGTGGTGGACGACGACAACGGCCTCGAGACCCTACAGGAGTGCCACGAGGACAACAACACCTGGGAGACCGAGGACGCGGTCTGTCCGTGAGCCAGCGAGCTGCCCCCTGAGGTTTCGGTTGCGCATCCCGCGGGCTGCGCCGGGCCCCAGAGCCACTTCCCGCCGACCCGAATCGCGGACGCCGAAGCCCACTCATGCCGGTGAGTCGCGTTGGACGACCGCCATACGGACGCCGAAGCCCACTCACCCCGGTGAGTCGCGTTGGACGACCGCCACCGCTGTGGAGCTCAGACCTTGCGGTACAGGTAGTGACAGGCCGCCGTGCGCAGGTCCAGCTCGCTGATGTCGCGGAAGCGCCGGGCCAGCAGCCAGCGAGGCAAACCCGGCTCGGCCAAAAGGGCCACGGCGTCGTCCACGTAGCGCCGGGCTGGGATCACCAGGCGACGCAGGGCGATGGGCTCGAAGCCGGCGGCTTCGAACATCGCCGCCACCCCAGCGGGGGCCAGCCGCCCATGGTGGCCCAGGGGGTGGCCCCGGAGGGCGCGGTAGGCCGGCTCCCGCAGGCCAAGGTGGGCCAGGAAGGGCAGAGAACGATCCGCGTGGTGTAGGTGATCCCGATGATCGAAGATGTGCGAAGCCACGCCCCCTGGCCGCAGCACCCGGTGGCACTCCGCGAGGAAGGCCTCCAGGTCCTCGGGCTCGAGATGCTCGAGAGCCCCGCCGCTGTGGGCCAGGTCCACGCTGGCATCCGCCATGGGGATCGCGCCCACCTCCACGTCGTTGTGGAGGACCGTGCCCGTCCGCTCGAGCACATCATCACAGCGGTCGAGCCAGCGGCAGGCCGAGATCCGCGCCCGGCGCTGCGCGCTGCCCAGCCCATCGGGCAGCCCCATGCCCAGCACACCCTGCACCGCCCGGGGGATGTGGCGGTCGAGCATGCGGGCGTGGTCGTTGGTGAGCCGAACGCTCGCCCCGGTGAGCAGGTGGCCCGCCAGTGCCCAGAAGGGTGTGCCCCCGGCGTCGTGGACCCACAGGTCGAGCCCCTCGAGGCGCAGCCCGCAGACCCGGTCCCACACCCGGCAGTAGCCCGGTGTCACCCGGGCCAGCTTGTCCACGTGGGTGGCCTGTGTACCCAGCAGCTCCCAGGCGATCCGCCGGTACAGCTCGGGACCGCCGGGCGCTCGGCCCAGCCCCAGCTGCAGCGCGCCCTTGGCCAGGGCCTTCAGCACACCTCACCTCCGCCATCGTCCGGCTCGTAGCAGACCCGGGCCCGGTTGTGGGCCACCTGCTGCTCGAGCAGGATGCGCCCGTCGAGGCCGACGATGCGACGCAGGATGCGGTTCTCGCGCATCCACCCCCCGTCCTGCCTGAAGAAGCGATGATCGCGCTCCTCGATCTCCACCCGGAAGCCCGGATCGTCGGGACACAGCAGCCGGCCCACCAGGTGGCCGTCCTCGATGCCCATGCGCAGCAGCACGCTCTGATCCAGCGGGTTGTCGAAGCGCAGATCGGCGGTGCCGTAGAACACCGTGGCGCCGCAGCCAAACGGAACGGTGCGGGCGCTGTCGGGGAACAGATCGAGCCCGTGGCGGTGGCGCTCCACCACCCGCATCCCGCCGAGCAGGCACAGCAGGTACAGCAGGTTGGACACCTGGCAGCACCCGCCGCCGATGCCAGCGCTGGGCTCCTCGCCGTGCAGCTCGAGCCCCGGGCGAAAGCCACGCAGCCGCGAGGGGCGCCCCACCAGATGGTGGTAGGAGCACAGCCCACCGGGGGGCACCAGCACGGCGTCCAGGCTGCGAGCAGCCAGGGCCACGTTGTGCTCCTTGCCCAGCTGCAGGCTCTCGTCGCGCACGGGATCCCGGCGCAGCGGGGAGCGGCGCTCGGCCAGCAGGAAGCCGAAGTCCGCGACGCGCCCGGCCGGTACCTTCTCCCGGGCCACCCTGCCGCGCTCCAGCAGCCGCGCCGGCGCGCCGCGCAGCCGCACCCACTCCACGCGGAGGGGGAAGGGGACAATGCGGCGGGCGAGCTGGCGCATGGACAGAGCGGGATCGGCGAGGAGCGGGAGCGCTCCTAGAACACGTTGACCGCAAAGGGGCGTCCCGGTTCGGGTTAGGCCGAACAAAGCCCCGAGGTCCCCCATGTCCAAGCCCCTGCTCATCACCCTGCTGCCCCTGCTGGGCGCCTGCTTCTCCTCATCGGACGACGCGCCGACCACGCCCGCCAGCGGCGCCGCCGCACCCGCGGCTACCGACGCGCCCACCGGTGGGGCGCCACCCATCACGGGCCTGCACCTGCAGTCCCTGGTGGCCAGCTCCGGCGATGGCGTCGAGGCCGTGCTCGATGGTCGTCCCGCCACCGGCTGGTCTCCCGAGGGCGATCCCATGGACGAAGGCATCCTGCTGCGCTTCGAAGAACCCACCCGGGTGCTGCAGGCCAACATCCAGCTGTGCGCCGACAGCGCCGCGGCCACCTTCCAGACCTACATCAACGGCAACGAGAACACCCGCGTGCGGGTCAACCCCGGCGGCCCGGTGCTGATCCCCTGGCGCGAGCAGCTCGACTCGCCGGCGCTCAAGTCCCTCTACGTGCGGGTGCTCTTCCCCGATGGGCCCGTGGAGATCTGCGAGATCGGCCTGGCCCTGCCCCCCGAGATCGGCAAACAAGTGCGCCCGCCGCGCACGGTGCCCGCCACCATCGCCGCGTCGAGCGTGCTCGAGCCCGCCGACGCCTACCACCCGGCCTACCTCTACGACGGTCGCACCGACTTCGGCTGGGTCGAAGGCGTCGATGGCCTGGGCCAGGGCGAGAGCGTCACCATCACCTTCGAGGCCCCCACCACCATCACCGGCTTCGACCTGTGGAACGGCTACCAGCGCTCGGAAGACCACTTCCGCAAGAACGCCCGCGCCAGCGCCCTGTCCCTGTCGGTCGATGGCGCCGAGTCCATCCCGCTGACGGTGAGCGACACCCAGGGGCCCCAGTTCCTGGCCCTGCCGGCCCCCGTCACCGGCGAGCGCTTCGAGCTGTCCATCACCGGCACCATCGAGGGCTCGAAGTACGCCGACCTGGTGCTCTCCGAGCTGCGGCCCCACGACGAGCTCGGCCCCCTGGCCCTGAGCATCCCCGATCTCGATCAGCGCCAGAAGGCTCTGGTGGGCAGCCTCCAGGCCGGCGGCCTGGCTCTGATCGTCGACAAGACCTGGCAGAGCGTGTGCGACGACACCCGCTTCACCCTGCGCAGCAACCACAGCTTCGTGGTCTACGCCACCACCGCCGAAGACCCCGACAACGAGACCCACGAGGTCTTCGACGGGGCCTGGGTGGTGCGCAACCAGTCCGGCAACGTGGGCGAGATCCAGCTGTTCGGCCGCCGCCACCGCACGGAGACCAGCTGGGTGCCCTACGGCAGCGCCGAGGTGGCGTCCTCGGTGCGCATCGCCGGAGGCAAGTCCAAGCTGTGGCTGCACGACATCTCGTTCAACGCTGAGTCCATCGAGGCGCTGAACGAGCCCGCCTTCCGCAGCGCCCACGCCTGGTGCCAGCCCGAAGGCGTCGCCTGGGCCGACGCCAGCGAGGACCCACTGCTGTTCGTGACCGGCTCGAGCCTGGCGGGGATCTTCCGACTCAGCGACTGAAGCGACCCTGCAGCTTCCGCAGCAGCGCCCCCAGCCACAGCCCGATGATCCAGACCACGGGCACCGCTGGCAGCACGAACAGCTTGGCCGACAGCCGGAACTGCGGCCGGGTGACCACGATGAAGCCGGTCCAGAGGAAGCAGGCCACCAGCCACAGCGCGGGGACACGGCTGGACAGCTTGCGGGTACCCCACAGGGCCGCCAGGCAGGCCACGGCGCTGGGGATCACCACGGCATAGGCCGGGCTCTCCAGCGGCGGCAGGCTGTTCATCAGGCTGAAGCGGGTCCAGCGCAGCAGCAGGAAGGGGTAGCTGAACAGGTAGGACAGCAGCCCCGGCTCCAGGACCTTCTCCCCGGCGTTGTCGTAGTCCAGGTGCCCCGTGGTCAGGGCGTGCAGCCCCCCGAACAGGTCCTGCCACAGCAGGGGATTGTGCCCGATGAAGACTGCGGCCCCCACCACCCCCACCACCCCCAGGGCGATGGCGCAGCGCCCCGGCGCCCGCCGAACGCGCAGGGCCAGCAGGGCCAGCAGCACCACGTAGACGGGGAAGCCGTACAGCCCACAGCTCACGCACAGCGCGGCGAACAGGGAGAAGATCAGCAGGGCCGGCCACGGGATGCGCTCCGGCAGCTGCCGCTCGATGGATCGCAGGGCCAGCAATGCCACCGAGCCGTAGAGCAGCACGGGGATCTCCCGCACCATCGACGTAGCCACGTTGCGCAGGAAGGGGTTGATGGCCAGCAAGGCGGCCACCAGCAGCGCCCCGGGCAAGCCCACCTCCCCCCAGCTGAACAGGAACAGCAGCACCACCACCACGGCGGCCAGCCCCGCCACCATCAGCTTCATGGCCTGGACCTGCACGGCGGAGCAGCTGGGCGCCACGTCCAGCTTGCCCTGCCAGCGCTGGGGGGTGCAGGCCGGCGGGCTGTCCGTCAGCACGCACGACAGCCGGAAGATGGAGCCCAGGGTGTAGTGGGTCATGCGGGGCTCGAAGCGCCCGTAGCTCTGCAGGGGTTCCTGCCAGATGGGGCCGCCGAAGTCCCGCTCCATGAAGAACGCCCGGAAGAAGCGCTCCCCGCCCTCGATGTGACCGTACTCATCGCCCTCGAGGTGCGATCCGGGGGCCGGCCAGGGCAGGGCGTCGTCCGCGCGTCGCCCGGGATCCGTGGGCACAGCCAACAGCGCGAAGACCACCGGGAACACCAGGGCGGAGCCCCAGAAGCGACGCAGCAGGCTGGGGCTGGAGGGGGGTTGACCCAAGGAGCGCTCCGGCGAAGGCGGGATCCAGCAAGTCGTGATGATATCCTCACCAGCCCAAGCGCACCCTGGAAGAACCGCGACCGTGGCCCCGCAGCCCCCCGCCCCGACACGCGCCAGCGACCTGGCCCGGGATCTCGGGCTGGCCGCGCTGGTGGTGGTGGTGGCCCTGGTCCACCGTCAGCTGTGGTCCGACCTGGTGATCAGCATCGACTGGAACCGCGCCTTGGACGCCGCAGCGGATATCCTCGGTGGCGAGCCGTCCATCACCCCGCCCCTGTTCCTCTACACCACCATGCCCGCCCTGCTGCTGGCGGGGGCTCTGAAGCTGGCGGGGGAGCCCATGGCGGCCTTCAGGCTGTGGGCTGGGCTCGCAGCCCTGGGCGGCCCCCTGCTGTTCCTGGCCCTGCGGCCCCTCACCGGCCGCCTCCCGGCCCTGCTGGCGGGCCTGGTGCTGGCCCTGTCCATCACCGACGCCCACGCCGCCATCGGCCTGCGCTCGCCCTATGTCATCACCACCTTCGGAGCCCTGGCCTGCTGGGGACTGGCGGGCTGCACCCGACGTCGGCCATGGGGTCCAGGGTTGTTGGCGGGAGGGGCCGCCATGGTGACCTCCCTGGACGTAGGCCTGGCCCCCATGGCCGCCGTGGCGTTGGTGGTGGCCTTCGCGGCGCTGCTGCGCCACCGCGGGCGGCAGGCTGCCATCGCCTGGGGCCTGGCCCTGCTGCTACCCAGCGTGGTGGCCGCGGTGGTGGGGCTCATGGACGCACAGCACCTGCTGAGCGGCGCCCGCGCCCTGGCCGGCGGCTTCCCCCCCATGCCCTTCATGAAGCCGGACCCGCTCTGGGCCGCACAAGCCGGGCTCGGCGCCAGCGTTCCGGTGCTGCTCGTGCTGGTCCTGTGGGCGCTCACCGCCGTAGCGGCCGTGCTCATCGGAACGCTGCGACCCACCCTCCTCCCGCGGATCGAGGGTCCGCCGGTGGGTCTCTTCACCGCCGCCGCAGGGCTGATGCTGGCCGCAGGCGCCGCGCCCTGGGCCTGGGCCAGAACCGGCACCATCAACAGCATGATTGAAAGAGTAAATGAAAAAACCAGGGAATTGGCTGAAAAAAATAAAGAACTAAAAGAAGCTTATAATGATCTTAAGAAGGTAGATGAACTAAAAACAACTTTTTTAT
>CAZHIK010000007.1:11524-13505 GCA_964532635.1 uncultured Enterobacterales bacterium | reverse complement strand
GCAGGCGCCGCGCCCTGGGCCTGGGCCTGGTGGAAGCACGACTACCTGTGGCACCACCACCTGGTGGGCCTGCAGCCGGTCCTGCTGGCCGCCGCGGTGGGCGCCGGCGCCCTGCTGGCTGCGCAGCTCCCGGGGCGCCGGCTCCGCGTCGCCGCCTGGAGCCCCCTCGGCCTGTGGTTGCTGGGCGCTGCGGTCCTGGTGCCCAATTCGGTGGACCAGCGCATGGCCCTGCGCAGCATCCCCGAGCGCTCACTGAGCTTCGCCACCACGGTGTCCGCCGCAGCCGCCAGGGACGACCAGGTCCGTCCACAGATCGCGCTGCTGACCCCCCAGGGCGGCTTCGACGATCGCTGTGTCTTCGCCCAACTCACTCGGCACCTCGCCCGCGCTCGGTCTGCGGGCGCCCCACCCACCGCAGCCGCCCTGGCTCCCCCTGCCCTGGCCGCTGGGCTGGGCTGGGACACGCCGGACGTGGAGCTGCCGGGTACGGGCCTGGCCCTGTGGCACTACGACAGCTCCACTGCCCTGCTGAGCGCCTCCCGGGGGCTGTGCCCCGACGCCCACCAGGACCCATGCTGGAGCTGCATCCACCGGGGTGGGCCATGAGCGCGGCGACCAAGCTGGCCTTGGCCCTGGCCCTGATCCCGGCCCTGGGAGCCACGGGTGCGGGCGCGGTCCTGGTGATCGAGCTGGCGGGGCGCCCGAGCCCATGGGTCATCGAAGCGGTGGTGCAGGACATCGTGCACCAGGACGGTCAGGAGGTGGCCGCCTGCAAGCGCTTCGCCATCACCGCGACATGATGCTGCGCGAACAACTCGCCAGCATCCGGCACGAGCAGGCCTGCTTCTCCTGGGCCTGGGCCCGTGCACGCTGGACCGAGCCCGCTGCCGAGGACGGGAGCCCAGACAGAGACTTCTGGGTCAGCGCCGAGCTGTGCGAAGACCGGGGCGGCGCCCGCTGGGCTCGCGCCCTCGAACAGGGTGAGCGGGTGGAGCTCATCTGCCGGCAGGATCCGATCCCGGGCGGCCCGCCGGGCGGCTGGTGGTGCATCCGCGCCTGCGACAGCTCCGATCCCGCGGGAGGCACCCCGTGAGCGGCCCCAGCCAGCGCTGGGATCTCGCCTGGGTCGGGCTGGCCCTGGTGCTGCCAGCGGTGCTGCTGTGGTGGCTGCTGCCCGGTGTGGGCGAGATCACCCTCGGCAACGACTACGTCATCTGGTCCCACCGCTACCACCTGGAGCTGATGCACTCGGTGCGGCACGGCAGTTTCCCCCTGTACGTGCCCGGCTTCTGCGGCGGCCAGACCTCCGCGGCCCTCACCCTGGGGCAGCACTACCACCCCATCGCGTGGCTCAGCGCGCTCATGCCCGGGTACTGGCAGGGGCACGCCCTGACCTGGCACACGGTGCTGCGGCTGATCACCCTTGGGCTGGCCCACGTCCTGCTCTACCGCCTGCTGCGGGCGCTGAAGCAGCCCGGTCCCTGGGCCTTCGCCCTGTCCTGCCTGCTGGTCTACAACCTGCGCATGCTGGACATGTTCCGCTACGGGGCCTCCCTCGAGACCCACACCGGGACCCTGTTCACCCTCGCCGCCCTGGGCTTCATGTGGCTGCGGCCCGAGCGCCGGGCCCCGGCCCTGGCCCTGCCCTTCGCGCTGGCCTGGCTGGTCACCTCTGGCCACCCGCCCATGGTGTGGTGGGCCCTCATCGCTGTGGTGGTCTTCACCCTGGCCTTCCCATGGATCGCCCAGGCCCTGGGCCGGGGGCCCACCGCGAGCTGGGCACACCTGCGCGAATACCTGTGCCGCGTCGGCGGCTGGGGCGGCCTGGGGGTCGGCTTCTCCATGGCCTACGCCGCACCCTGGGAACACAGCCACTCTTACGACGATCTCTTCGGTCTCATCGTGCGGGATCTCGACTTCGATCCGTCTCATCGCCATGAAGCCTTCCGGCGCATGGTCTTCAACGTTCTTGCCTGCAACC
>CAZHIK010000007.1:7651-11514 GCA_964532635.1 uncultured Enterobacterales bacterium | reverse complement strand
GGCTTCTCCATGGCCTACGCCGCACCCTTCTACTTCGACTTCATGGCCACCAACGCCGGCCGGGTGGACCAGGACTACAGCTGGGCCGCCGGCAACAACGACGCCCTCTGGGGCACCCTGGCCAACTTCTTCGAGCCCCTGGCCGCCGATGCCCACGGTGCCTTTGGCGGGAGCACCCTGTTCCTGCTGGCGGCCCTGGTGCCCCTCGCGGCGCTGCTGAAGGTGCGCCTGCCCCGAGTGGTGTGGTTCCTCTGGGCCGTGGCCCTGCTGGCCTTCCTGCACATGCAGGGGCCCCGCACCCCTGTGCACTACCTGGCCTGGCGCTACCTGCCCCTGGCCTCCGCCACCCGCATCGCCGGCCGCAGCTCCCAGCTGATCCCCCTCTGCCTGGTGCTGGTGCTGCTGGCGGCTGGGCCCGCCCTGAGCACCTGGAAGCGCATCCGCGGCCGCCGGGCCCTGTCCCCCGTCCTGGTGCTGGTGCTGCTGGTCTGGCCCCTGTACCGGATCTACGACCAGCTGCGGCTGTTCCGCCCAGAGTGGGGCAGCCCGGGCCACTTCAGGGAGGTCCCCCTCGAGAT
Organism: uncultured Enterobacterales bacterium; assembly: GCA_964532635.1. Taxonomy (GTDB): domain Bacteria; phylum Myxococcota_A; class UBA796; order UBA796; family JAFGLY01; genus CALDOK01. Next base: position 10,936 of record CAZHIK010000007.1, on the reverse strand, counting down.
CGGCAACGCCCTGGCGGTGCTGGGGCTGGTGGTCGTGCTGCTGGCGGTGCTCTACCTGGCCCTGCGCCGCAATCCCTGGATGGGGATCGCCCTGGTGCTGGCCCTGACCGCCCAGCTGCAGCTGTCCCTGGCCTGGGGCACCTGGATCGACGACCGCTTCGCCACCGCAACCCTCGAGGAACTGGACGACACCAAGCGCCACGATCTCCGGGCGGTCTTCGACAACCCCGGCGACGGCTTCTGCTCCCAGGCCCATACCACCTGGACGGAGGAGGTGGGCAGCCTGCCCACCCAGCTGGCCCGGCTCTGCCACGGCCCCCGCTTCATCGCCCGGGGACCGGACGCGCTGGGCCCCGAGCTGGTGGCCCCTCGCGGCGGTGACGCCTGTGTGATCGAGGTCCAGGGCGAGACCCCGGCCCCACCCCCACGCGCCACCACCGCCGGGGGCATCGCCCTGCGCCACGCCAGCTACAACCGGCTGGTGCTCGAGACCGAGACCGGCAGCCCCGCCTGGCTGGTCACCGCCCTGCCCTGGACCCACCACTGGCGGGCCCGGGTGGACGGGACCAGAGCCGAGGTCCACCGGGCCGACGGCCACTTCGTGGCGGTTCCCCTACCGAGCGGCAGCGCCACCGTGGACCTGCGTTACCACTCCTGGGCTGCCCTGCTGGGAGCCCTCATCGCGTCCCTGGCTGGCATCGCCTGGGTGCTGCTGGCCACCCGTGCGACCGCACCCCCTCGACGGCTGTGGCTCCGCATCGCAGGGATCACGCTGATCATCCTGATCCTCGGCACCTGGTGGTGGAGCCTCCACCACGGCGCGGACCTGGGCACCGAGTGGACGCGGGGGAGCCTGGAACCGTAGAAGCATGCGCGCCACCACCCTCCTCCTGCTCCTGGCCACCGGCTGCCACTGCCGTCCCGAAGCGCCCAACAGCTCACCCCACGGCGGCACCGGCGACGACACCCAGGGCAGCCCGCCACCGGACAGCCCCATCGACGACACAGGCGACAGCGACGCTCCGGTGGACCCATGGCTGCAGCCCGAGGTCTGGGTCACCCCCCACGAGCTGAGCCCCGGCGACACCGCCACCGTGCACTACCGAGGGGCCCTGGCCGATCAGCCCAGCCTCTCCATCCGCTACGGCTACAACGGCTACAACCAGGTCGAGGGCATCGACGACTGGCTCACCTGGTTCCACTACGCCAACACCGACTACTACCTCGAGGCGGAGATGACCCCCGTGGACGGCGGCTTCGAGTATGAGCTGCCGGTCCCGGCCGACGCCCGCGCCCTGCAGTTCGGCTTCTTCACGGGCGAAGAACCCCACGCCAGCTGGGACGACCGCGACGGCCTCGGCTACCACAAGGGCGTGGTCTTCCCCTACATCGGGCCCTACCTCACCTGGAACGACCACACCCCAGCCTCTACGGGGGTGGTGATCAACTTCGAGACCAGCCTGCCCTGCCTGGGCACGGTGGAGTACGGCCCCGATCCCTCGCTGGGGCGGCGCCGCCTGGGCGAGAGCCTCGACACCATGCACCACATCGCCATCACAGGTCTCGAGCCAGGCTCCACCGTCCACTACCGGGTGCTGGACGCCGGTGGGCAAGCCTCGGAGATCCACAGCTTCCAGACCGCCCCCGAAGACTTCGACGCCTTCGGCTTCGTGGTGGCCGCGGACGTGCAGGACCACGGCGACGGCGGGGACCGCTACTGGTCCGAGGTGGCCGCCGAGATCGCCACCAGCCACGACGACGCCGCCCTGATCCTGATGCCGGGCGACCTCACCCTGGACGACATGCCCGGCGACTGGTGGACCTTCTTCGACAAGGGCCGCGCGCTGTTCGCAGGGCGAGTGCTGGTCCCCTCGGTGGGCAACCACGACACCCCCACCGACCAACACGATCCCGACGAATCCAACTTCCTACGCTACTTCGACCTTCCCGGTGGCGCTGACAGCGACGGAATCTACCGGGTGGACTACGGACCCGCGGCCTTCCTGGCCTTCAACTCCGAGGTGGAGGAGGACTTCGCCGAGGGCGGCGCGCAGCAGCCCATCGCCGAGGCGTGGCTGGCGGACATCCAGGGTGACACCTCCATCCGCTGGGTCTTCGCCCACTGGCACACCCCGCCCTACAACACGGGCGACCGCTTCTCGCCCGCCCAGCAGAGCACCATCCGAGAGCTGACCGCGTCCTTCGAGGGCACCGTGGACTGGGTGTTCACGGGCCACGAGCACCTCTACCAGCGCACCCACCCGCTCCGGTACGAGGGCGTCGTCACGGACAGCTATGGCAACGGCGCCGACCAGGGTGTGGGCTACGTCGTCATGCCCCCCGCCGGCATCCGCCAGTACGACCAGGTGATCTCCGAGACCTCGGGCGTCGCCCACTACCGCGACTGGATGGCCTACCCGGAGATGCCCACCTCGGGCACCACGGTGGACGCCGAGCTGGGCTTCGTGGTGGTCCACATCGACAGGACCTCCATCACCCTGGAGACCTACGGCATGGGCACCGACACCGCGCCCCTGCCAGCGCATCTCGTGGACTCGGTGAGCTACGACAAGTAGGCGTCAGGGTTCACCCGAAACACACCCGTTCCCTCCGACCTCGGCTGCTATGCTTCCCCGCCGGAGGTCCCATGCGCCGCTCCCCCCTGCCCGCACTCCTCGCCCTCTCCGTCCTGCTCACCGGCTGCCCCGACACCAGCAAGCCCGACGACACCGGCGCCCTCGATCCCAGCCTGGTGGACGTGGACGGTGACGGCTCGTTTGCCGACGACGACTGCGACGACAGCGACCCCGACATCCACCCCGGTGCAGTCGAGATCTGCAACGCCGTGGACGACGACTGCGACGGTGAGATCGACGAGAACGCCGGCGACACCTTCTACGCCGACGCGGACGGCGATGGCTGGGGCAACGAGGAGGTCTGGACCGTCGCCTGCCAGGCAGACAACGGCTGGGTCGAGACCACCGGGGACTGCGACGACAGCGACGCCGCGGTCCACCCAGACGCCGACGAGACCTGCAACGGTGTGGACGATGACTGCGACGGCCAGATCGACGGGGACCCGGTGGACGCCGAGACCTGGTACCTGGACGCCGACGATGACGGCTACGGAGACCCCGGCACCACGACCACTGAGTGTTCCCTGCCCTCGGGCTACGCGAGCCCCGCATCCGGCGAGGACTGTGACGACGGTGATCCCGCCATCAACCCCGACGCCGACGAGCTGTGCAACGGCGTGGACGACGACTGCGACGGTGAGATCGACGA
>CAZHIK010000007.1:0-7551 GCA_964532635.1 uncultured Enterobacterales bacterium | reverse complement strand
ACGCCGACGAGCTGTGCAACGGCGTGGACGACGACTGCGACGGTGAGATCGACGAGGACGACGCGGTGGACGCCACCACCTGGTACGCCGACGCCGACTCCGACGGCTACGGCGATCCCGCGGTGGTCAGCACCGCCTGCGAGGCCCCCAGCGGGACCTTGGACCCCGCCCTGGGCGAAGACTGCGACGACAGCGATCCCGACATCCACCCCGGCGCCGACGAGCTGTGCAACGGCGTGGACGACGACTGCGACGGTGAGATCGACGAAGACGGCGAGGTCGTGGACGGCAGCACCTGGTACCTGGACGGTGACGGCGACGGCTACGGCGACGCCAGCAGCCCCATGGAGGCCTGCAGCCTCCCCAGCGGCTACGTGGTCGACGACAGCGACTGCGAGGACGGCGACGCGTCCATGCACCCGGGCGCCGAGGACGTCTGCGACGACAAGATCGACGGCAACTGCGACGGTGAGATCGACGAGGGCTGCGACATCGAGGAGCACTGCGGGATCATCCGCACGGATGAGACCTGGGCCGCTGGTGTGGAGCACCTGGTCACCTGCACAGTCAGCGTCTACGGTTCGGCCTACCCCGTGCTCACCATCGAGGACGGAGCCGAGGTCTACTTCCAGGGGGGCACCGCCCTCGAGGTGGGCACCAGCACCTACGGCAGCGTGTACATCGAGGGCAGCTCCCTGGGTGTCCTCTTCACCTCCGACGACGCCAGCCCCGCCGAGGGCGACTGGGACGGGGTGAAGTTCGGCGCCTACGACGACGGCTCGTGGTTCGAGGGGGTCACACTCGAGTACGCTGGCGACAACGGCAAGGGCGGCATCTACATCTACGGTGCCTCACCGGCGATCCTCGACTCGGTCATCCGCAACAACGACATCGCCGGCATCTACGCCTCCAACTCTTCCTTCCCCACCATCCAGGGCACCGAGATCTCGAGCAACCTGGGCCACGGCCTCGAGCTGTCCAGCTCGAGCGGCCTGGACAACACTGCCGGCCCCACCTTCGTCGACAACGTGATCACGGGCAACAGCGGCTACGCCGCGGAGCTGGCGGCGGCCTACGCCGGTGAGCTGGACGCCTCCAGCAGCTTCGGCGGCAACGGCGAGGACTTCGTGGCACTGCTGGGCGACACCATCCCCTGGGACGCCACCTGGCAGGACCTGGGCGTGCCCTTCCTGGTCACCGGCGACCTCAACGTCGAGCACAGCACCGACGATCCCGTACTCGTCATCGAGGACGGCGTGGAGCTGCAGTTCCAGACCGGCACCGACATCGAGGTGGGCGTAGGCAACCCCGGCTCCTTGTGGGTGGAAGGGACCACCCTGGGCGTCAGCTTCACCAGCGACCAGGCCAGCCCCGCCGAGGGCGACTGGGACGGCCTGTACATCGGCAGCGACGACGGCGGCTCCGATCTCGAGGGGCTCTCCGTCAGCTACGGCGGCGGCAACGGCTACGGCGGCATCCGCCTGTCGAGCTGCGAGCCGGCCATGCACTCCTGCTCGGTCACCTACTCCAGCGAGTCGGGCCTGTACGTGGCGGGAGGGGCAGAGCCCGCGGTGAGCGACAGCAGCTTCGAGCACAACGCCGAGTACGGCGTCGAGATCAACAGCAGCTCCGGCCTGTACACCATCGGCGGCCCGACCTTCACAGGCAACACCATGAGCTCCAACGCCAGCTACCCCATCATCCTCCCCGCCAACTACGCCGGCCAGCTCGACGCCAGCTGCAGCTTCACCGGCAACGCCGACGACGCCGTGGTGCTGCGATCCGACGACGTGACCGCCGACGCCACCTGGCAGTCCCTGGACGCCCCCTTCCTGGCCGAAGGCGACATCGAGGTCGAGGGCGCGGCGGCCCCGGAGCTGACCCTCGAAGACGGCGTGGTGCTGCTCTTCGAGCCCGCCGTCGCCATGGAGGTGGGCCGCAACAACACCGGCACCATGGTGGCCGCCGCCACCAGCACCGGCGTGCTGCTCAGCTCCAGCTCCAGCTCCCCCGCGGCCGGTGACTGGGACGGGCTGTACATGGGCACCCACGCCGACGGCAGCTCCCTCGAGGGCGTCACCGTCGAGTACGCGGGCGCCAACGGCTACGGCGGCGTCCGGGTGTACTCCAACAGCTCGAGCTACATCGGCTGCACCTTCCAGGACAACCTGGAGCACGGCATGTCCGTCTACAGCTCCGAGCCGACCATCCAGGACAGCGTGTTCCAGGACAACGAGCTGGACGGCCTGTACATCGGCACCTCAGCCGGCCTGTCCACCGCCGGCAGCCCCAGCTTCACAGGCAACACCTGCACGGGCAACGGCCGCTACGGCCTGCAGCTTCCCGCCGCCTCCCTGGGCGAGCTGGACGCCAGCTCCAGCTTCACGGGCAACACCGACGACTACGTCTACGTGCTCGGCGACGAGGTCGAGTACAGCGCCACCTGGCAGATGCTCGACGTGGACTACCTGGTGGAAGACGACATCGAGATCGAGGGCAGCTCCACCCCGTGGGTGACCATCGAGGACGGCGTGGTCATGCGCTTCGAGACCGGAGCGGGGCTCATCGTGGGCGACGGCGACTCCGCCGTGCTGCAGGCCATCGGCACCAGCACCGTGGGCATCACCTTCACCTCGGGCTCCAGCTCCCCCGCCCCCGGCGACTGGGACGGCATCAAGCTCGACTCCCGCTGCGACGCCGCCGACGTGCAGCTGGACTGGGTGACCGTGGAGTACGGCGGCGACAACGGCAAGGGCAACCTGTACCTGTACGCCTGCGACGCCACCATCAGCGACACCACCGTGGCGTACTCCTCCACTTGGGGCATCTACACCTCGAGCTCGAGCCCGACGTTGAGCAACATCACCTACATCTCGAACGCGAGCGGGGATCTGCGCTAAGACCTCGTTCCAGGGGAGGCACGCCTCCTCGGAGGCCGATGGGGTGGCGGAGGCCGGCGTTGGCGCTGCTCGGCTCCGGCCTGCCCTCGCCCGTGAGCGTCGGTGGGTGCCGTGCTCGAGCTCCTGCGTTGAGCAACGACCCGGCCAGGCGATGCTGCGGCAGAACAAGGGAGCCCCGTCACTCCGACTGGCGCGGCCTGCACTCGCCTGCTGGCGTCGGTGGGTGCCGTGCTCGAGTGTCTGCGTTGAGCAACGACCCGGTCAGGCGATGCTGCCCGGGCCGTTGCTGCCCTGAGCACAGCGGGCGTCGTGGACATGGCGCAGTCTCGCGTCGCGTAGGTGACAGAGCCCAACCGAGCCGACCTCCCTGTGTCTGACTACCAGCGCCCCTACCGCCCCCGCAGCATGTGCTCCGGCCGAACCACCCGCGGATTCCTCCAGTCCGCCAGCCGCGCCTGCAGGTCATCGTCCCCCTCCGCCTCCGCCCGCTCGAGGAACGCCTCCCACAGATCCTCGCGCACGTAGTGGTAGCCGTGGCCCAGGTCGATGGGGCGAGGCACCCCGCCGCCGGGCTCGGCGAAGGCCAGCCACTCGCCGGCCCGCACGCCGTACACAACCCGCCCCACCTCGCGGCGGTCCAGCTCCGCTTCCGGAGCCCAGGCCATAGCCTCCCGGCCGGTGAGGTGGTCGTAGTAGAAGCTCATGCCCTGGTGGGCGATGAGCAGCGAGGGCAAGGGCCGGGGGATGGCCTCGACGACCTGGTGATAACGATCGTACGGCGGGGCCGTGGCCGGATCGATGCCGGGCCACGAGCCGGGAGCCAGAGCCACGCAGATCACCAGCAGCACGGACGAGGGCCGCCCCTTGGGCAGCAGGGGCGCCAGCAGCAGCAGGCCCAGGGGCATGGCCACCAGGGGCGCGAGCAGGGACAGGCGGTAGCCCAGGTCCAGTTCGTCCATCCGCCAGGCCGGGAAGAGCAGCACCAGCAAGGGCAACCCCAGGGCCCCGATCCATGCCCGGGCTCCGGGCCGCGCGAACCAGGCCGGAGCCGCGGCGCCGAGGGCGAGCCAGGGCAGGGACAGCTCCACCACCTGGCGGAAGCCCGTGGGTCGCATGCTCTGCCAGCCCCAGGGCGCCGGCAGGTGGGGCTCGAAGGCGAACCGGCCCTCGAGCCGCGCCAGATCGGCGGGATGCAGCCAGGCGGGCAACCAGGCCGAGCCCAGGCTGAAGGCGATGAAGAGCACCAGCACCAGGCCCACCCCGCGCAGCGCGGCCCAGGGCCCAGCCTCACTCTGAGCTCCCAGCCGGCCAGCCAGCCAGCCCAGGCTCCAGCCCAGCCCTCCCAGCAGCAGCAGCGCCGCGCCGGTGCGGTGGGCCGTGGCCGCCGCCAGGGCCAGCAGGGCCAGCAGCACCCAGCGCAGGCTCCTCCGGCCCCGAGGGCCCCAGGCCAGCAGAGCCAGCACCATCAACCAGGGCGCCGCGACCCCCAGGTTCTTGGGGAAGTCTCCGGCCAGGTGGGTGAGGGTGGGGGAAGCCGCAGCCCAGGCCGCCAGCAGCCAGGCGCCGACGCGCCCCTGCAGCAGACCGCGGCCCAGCAGCCAGGCCGCGGGCACACAGGCCGCCGCCAGGGCCGCCGCGCCGATCTTGATGCCCGCGATGGGCTCGCCCCACACCCCAGCGACAGCTCCCAGCCAGCCGTGCACCCAGCTGGCATCCGGAACGTGCAGTCCCCCATGGGTCAGCAGGCTCTCCACCTGCACCACGTAGTAGTAGCCGTCGGTGCCCAGGGGGTGCTCCGAGCCCGCCAGCCGCCCCAGCCGCACGCCGAAGGCCAGCAGAGTCAGCAGCACCAGCAGGGCGCGCTCGCCGAGAGGGGCAGGGGCGGCGCCCTCAGCGCTCACGCATCAGCTCCTCGAGCAACTCCGCTTCCTCGTCGCGCTCTTCCACCTCGGCGACGCCGCCACGGCGGCGCAGCGCGATGATGGCCACCCCGGCCAGGAAGACGGGGATGCTGATGAGCTGGCTGGTGGTGAGCAGCCCGAACCAATCTACCCCGCGGATGGTATCCCCTCGCAGGGCCTCGATGCCCGAGCGGGTCCAAGGGTAGATGAGCAGCAGCCAGGCGAAGACCTGGCCGTCGTAGCGGCGGTGCCTCCAGCGCCACGACAGCAGCAGGAACAGGCCCAGGGCGATGGCGCTGGACCACAGCTGGGTGGGCAGCAGGGGCTGGCTGTTGGTGCCCACGCCGCCGAAGGGCTCGGTGGCCAGGAAGGGTGCCGAGCCGAACAGCCACAGGGCGCCCCCCTCGAAGCTCGAGGGCAGCAGGTTGATGGCGCCGTCGGGCAGATCGAAGACCGCGCCGTGACAGCAGCCCGCAAGGGTGCAGCCGATGCGCCCCAGACACAGCCCGATCATGATGGCCGGGGCGGTCAGGTCCGCCAGCTTCCACACGGGGATGTCCCGCACCAGGGCGTAGATCACACAGCCCAGGATGGCCAGCAGCACGCCGCCATAGAACGCGAAGCCTCCCTCCCAGATCTGGAAATAGACCAGGGGGTTGGAGAAGAAGCGCTCCGGCTCGGCCATGGTGAAGTGCAGCAGCCGGGCGCCGGCCAGGCCGCAGCCGAAGGCCACCAGGTACAGGCCCACCAGCTTGTCACCGTCGACCCCGCCTTCCTTGGCCCGGCTCTGTGCCACCCAGGCGGAGACCAGGAACGCGAAGGTGATCATCACGCCCCAGCTGTGGATGGGGACGTCGCCGTAGGGAGTCGGGAGGGTGAGCAGGTCGGGGAGCATGATCGCAGGATCAGGGCATGAGAAGCCGGCCTGTATCCCCCTCCGCCGGGGAAGGGCGAGCAGCGAAGGGAGTCCGGGGCGTGCAACGCGCCGGAAGCAGGCCCTGCTCCCGCAGGGAGCACCAGCGCCCACCACCCAGCACGATGTGGTCCAGCAGCTCCACCCCCAGTAGCCGGCCGGCCTCCACCAGACGCAGGGTCACCTCCACGTCGGCCGCCGACGGTGTGGGATCCCCGCTGGGGTGGTTGTGGGCCACGATGACGGCTCCTGCTCGATGCAGCAGGGCCTCCCGGTAGATCTGCCGCGGGTCCACGATGGTGTGGGCGTCGTTGCCGCAGCTCACCACCCGATACGCGAGCACACGGTGACGCCGGTCCAGCAACAGGGCGTGAAGCTCCTCGCGGGCGAGGGCACCCAGCCGGGGCTGGAACCAGGCCACAGCGTCGGCCGCCGCCAGCACCGGACGGCCGTCCTCCACCGCCAGCAGGGCGCGGCGGCCCAGGGTGAGGGCGGCGTGCAGGCGCACAGCCTTGGCGGGCCCCAGACCCGGCACCCGGCGCATGGCGCCCGCGGGGAGCGCCGGCAGACCGCCGAGGCCCCCCGCTCGGCTCAACAGCCCAGCGGCCACGTTCTGCACGGGGAGCCCGGCGCAGCCGGTGCCCAGGGCCAGGGCCAGCAACTCCTCGTCGCCAAAGGGCTCCGGGCCTTCCAACAGGTAGCGCTCGCGAGGACGCATCGACTCACCTCCGCCGCAGCGAAACGCAAGCCCCATGCCACCCCGAAAACCCGCTTCCACCCGTTCCAGGCCGTCGAAAACCGTCGAAGATCGTCGAAGTTTCGACACCGGGTTCGACGGTCCCTTCGGGTCGTTTGTGGGCTATCAGCGCTCAGCTGTCAGCCCGCTACGGCTGGTACTGGACTTCCACGGTCACGTGCACGGCGTCGGCGGCGTAGAGGCGGTCCTGGTCGGCGTGTACGGTGACCACGCCGCCCATGTTGCGCAGGTAGGGCTCCACGCTCTCGAGGCGCGAGGCCGGGATCTGCAGGACCACCTTGGCGTAGTTTCGCTCGACGGTGAGGATGTAGGGATCGAGGGGCTCGCCCGAGCTGTCGTAGACCCCACCGCCGAGCTTGCCGGCCATGGCCGCCAGCTTGCGCAGGGCGTCGGGCTCGTTGGGGGTGAGCCGGTAGGCGAAGGGGCTGGTGGCCAGGTTGCCGGAGCTGGCTTCGGGATCCTTGGCGAGGTCGGGATCGTTGCTCTCGAGGGTGGCCGAGGGTGCGGTGGACTCCTTGTCCCAGTCGGGGATGTAGGTTCCCTTCTCCTTCTGCAGCAGCTCCTCGATGGGCACAGCGTCGCTGGTGCCACGCGTACTCAGCTCGTCCTTGGCGGAGCCCTTGGAAGCCCGCTTGGAGGTGTTGGGGACCGCCGACTTCTCGCCGGCGGAGCCGCCCTTTGTGGGGGCGGGGGCCTGGACCTCCGGGGAGGGAACGGGGTCCACGTTCGGCTCTACGTCGTCGGCCTGACCGGGCTCCCCGGCATCCTCCGGGCCTGGCACCGCGGCCTCGCGCTCGGGGGCCACCACGGTGGGGAGATCGGGATCGTCCATCGCGAGGTCCCGCATGGTGGGACCGCGGAAGACCAGGATCAGGACCGCTGCGGCCACCACCGCCACGCCCAGACCCTGGACGGGGTAGCGCCCCAGGGGGCCGAGCAGCCGCTCGAGCCAGCCGCGCCCGGTGGAGACGCCCTCGACCCGCTGCATCACCCGGGTGTGGAAGCCCGGGGGTGCTTCGACCGGCCCGTGCTGGCGCAGCAGGTCCACCGCCGCCTGGAGCTCGCGGTAGGCCTCGCGCA
>CAZHIK010000006.1:0-31226 GCA_964532635.1 uncultured Enterobacterales bacterium | reverse complement strand
CGGGTGGGCGGGTCCCGTACGCGGTCGTGGGCATCATCGAGAAGTCGCGCCGCACCAGCCACTACACCAGCTGGATCGGCTCTCGCTCCTCGGTGATCCGCAAGGTATCGGACTCGAGCTACCGCTACATGAAGCAGCGACACGGGTTGCTCTGATCCCGGCTAGCGTCCCTGGCGCTGCTCCAGCAGAGCCAGCAGCTCGCGGGCTTCGGGGTTCTCGGGATGGTTGGCGATGGACTTGCGCAGCAGGCGTTCGGCCTCGTCCAGCGCGCCCTCCTCGAGCCGGATCCGTGCCAGGCCGTTGTACTTGGCGAACTCGATGTGGGGGTTGAGCTCGATGGCGCGCTCGAAGTGGGCGCGCGCTTCTTCGGTGCGCCCCTGGCGCAGGGCCACCATGCCGAGGCCTTCGTAGGGGCAGGTGTAGCGCTCGGGGTCCGCCAGGCGGGCGCGCTCGAACAGCTGGGTGGCCAGCTCGTTGTTGCCGCGGTTGTAGGCCACCAGGGCCAGCTCGGCGGTGGCGTACTGGTTGTCGGGATCCTGCTCCAGCAGGAGCTGAAGCAGGTGCTCCGCCATGTCCAGGTCGCCGGTGGCCATGGCGGCGTTCGCGCGGCCCAGCATCGCGAAGACATCGTGCGGGTGATCGTCGAGGATGCCGTCGAACACGGCCGCTGCTGCGATGTGCTCTGCGGAGTTGGCGGCGGACCAGCCCCGGGCCAGGGCGGCCATGCGGCCTCGGAGCGACGTCCAACACGGGAGTTGTTCGTCGAGGCGCTCGTCATCGGCAGCCTTCAGCTCCCTCGAGCTCGCGAGGTGTGCCAGGGCCATGGAGCTGTCCCTGGCGGCCACGGCCAGGTGGGCGCGAGCCACGGGCGGGGAGGGCATCCACGGGTGGTCCTGCTCCACCTCATCGAGCAGGGCCTCGGCCTGGGCGTACTCGGCTTTCTGGACCAGAGTAAGGGCGGCCAGGACCTTCAGCTCCGGCTGGCTCTCCCAGTGCTCCTGGTTGTCCAGCAAGGCCTCGGCCAGATCGAAGTCGTAGCTTTCGAAAGCCAGCACCGCGACGCCCAGCCGTCCGAGGGGGGTGGAGATGGAGTGGAGCCGCTGGCGGACGGAGGCTTCGAGGGTCTCCAGCTCAGGGTCCGAGCCCACGCTGCGGGCCCGCTCGAGGTAGCGCAGGGCAAGCTCGTCCCGACCCAGGGCGTGGGCCTGCCGCGCCGCTACCAGCTGGCTGTCAGCGCTGCTCGGCTCGCCATCGGCGGCCTGGACGAACAGCTCGAGGGCTTCCTCCCCGCGCCCAGACCGGCGGTAGAGCTCTCCCAGGCCCTGGTAGGGGCACGCCGAGAACGACTCCGGTTGTGCGTTCACTTCATCGATGGAGGCCTCGAAGACCTGCTGGGCCTGGGTGAGCTCGCCTTGGGCGCGGTGGGCCTCGGCCTGGAGGTGGAGCAGGTAGCGACGGTGTTCGCTCTCGAGGCCAGGCAGGCGTTTCAGGATGTGGTCGACATGGTCGATCACTTCCTGGGAGCGGCCGAGCATCAACAGCGCCTCGGCGGCGCGCCAGGTCCACAGCTGCCGGCTGGGCTCGGCCTCGAGCAGCTCCTGGTACAACGCGAGGGCCTGCTTCGTGTTGGCCCGTGACCGCGTAGTACTGGGCCACAGCGTCGTCTCCCAGGCGCCCGTCGGGTGTGCAGTCGCGCACCTGTCTGGCGAAGTTCAAGGGCTGCACGGGGGGGGGCTGGGCGTGGCTGTGTGGGCTCGATCTCCCACTCGGCCTGCCAGCGCTGCAGGCCGGCATCCTGCAGCCCCATCAGGGCCTCGGTGTTGCACGGCTCGTGGCGCAGCGCGCCCCGCAGGATGGGCTCGACCTCGTCGAGCATGGCGAGGCGTTTCGCGGCCTCGTTGTCGCCGGCGTCGTGTAGCAGCGTGGAGGCGTGATGCAGCTGGGTCTGGAGTCGGTCTCGAGGGAAGTCGGCGATGGGCGCTTGCTGGGCGCAGCTCAGCAGGATCACCGCCGTGAGTGCCCCTCCGAGCGCCCAGAGATCGAAGCTCAACCGACCCCCTCGCGGCGCTACCAGGACTTGCCGTCGCGCTCGAGCAACTGCTTGACCAGTGCGATGTATGCGGCCTGAGCGTCGGCCTTGGACATGCCCTTCTTGGTTCCCCAGGCGTCGAACTTGAAGCGGCCCTTGATGTCCATCATGCCGGGGCGCTTGCCGTGCACGTCGCCCTCGCTGCCCTGCTTGAAGAGCGCGTAGAGTTCGAGCAGTTCGGGGTTGGAGGGGCGCGTGGAGAGGGTCTTGACCTTGATCTGCGCAGCGTCGAAGTCGGCTTGGGTCACGGGAACTCCTTGAGGAACGGGGCGGGTCGTGGCGCGATCTGCCTAACCTTTCGCTGTTGGGTTAGCTGATCCTCCACCTTGCACGCAAGGGACGCATGGAGCCCCCCTCTCTCGATCCGGTCGCCCTCGGGATCAGCGCAGATCAGCTGGCCTTCGAGGCCGAAGATGGTCGCTATGGCGTGGTGTTGTCCCACCACGCGGGGCCAATCTGGCTCGTCGTCGAGCACGGCTTCGCCGACGACGCCTGTGGGCGCGAGCTGGTGGCCCTCTTCGTTCGGCTGCTCGATGCTGTGGAGCAGCGCTTTCCCGGCTCGCGCATCTACCTTTGCAGCGACTACTCGAACTATCGGGGTAGCTCCAACAACACACGCAAGGCCATGCTGCGCGAAGTCGTGATGCGCCCAACCCTGGGCGCGGTGGCCTTCTGGGGCGCCGGTCTGGTCACCCGCAGCGTGGCCATGCTGCTCACCCTGGCCCTGCCGCGACTGGCAGCCAAGCCGTTTCGCCACCAGCAGCAGGCCCTGGCCTACCTCGAGGAGTGCATCCGGGTCCAGGCACTGGCGCAGAGTCCGCCCCCCGCTCCCCCCGCGTGGGTGGGCTCTCTCGACTCGGCGGTGCTCGCGGCCTTCCTCGTCCGGAACGCCGACGCGGCGCGCTACCAGCAGGTGGGTGGGCGGGAGCGCCGGATCGTGGAGCCGGAGGAATGGTCCTGGGCCGCACCCGGGGAGAGCGCGCCCTCCACCCTGGCGTTGGTGGGCGACGATGTGCTGCTGGCGGTCTTCGAGGGGGCACTGAGCCCCGCGAGCGTCGCTCGCTTCGCCGAGAAGGCGGAGCTCGCCCTCACCGACCTCGGCTTGCGCCAGGTCAGCCTGCTGATCGACCTGCGCGACGAGCACGGCAGCGAGCCCGAAGCCTTGCAGGCCCGCGCCGAGCGGCTTCGGAGGCTCCGGGAGCGGCTGCTCCACGTGGTGGTCCTGGTTCGAGATGCCAGCGCCGTCCGTCCCGAGCTCGATGCGCTGGTGCTGGCGGGGAGCGTGCCCCTTGTCGGGCGTCCCGTCTACGAAACCGTCGTCGGCGCTTTTGGCGCCCTGGATCGCGCCCGGAAGGAGCGGTCCGTGCAGCGATCGCGGCTCGAGATACCCGATGACCGCGCCGAGCTCGAGGTTCTGGTGCGTGAGCTCGAGAGAGATCGGCTCGAGCACCGTCGCGCCCTCGAGCACCTCTTCGGCTTCGTGGGGCGGGTCAGCTGGGACGAGGGCTACATGGCAGACGGCCTGTCCGTGCCGCCCGAGGTGGAGGCCAACAACCCCTTCTGGTCTGTCTACGGTGCGCTGCACCTGATGCAGCAGGACATGCTCGATGTGCTGCGCGATCGCGAAGAGCGCGCGGCAGAGCTGGCCCGAGCCCGCGAGCTCGCCGAGTCCGCCAGTCGGGCCAAGAGCCAGTTCCTGGGCACCGTCAGCCACGAGCTGCGCACACCGCTCAACGCCATCTTCGGGATGACTGCCCTGCTGCGCGGCGAAGGTCTCGAGGGCGATCGGCTCCGGCATCTCGAGGGCATCGAGACCGCCTCCCAACATCTCGCTCGGCTCATCGGCGATCTGCTCGACATCACCCGGATCGAGGAAGGTGTGCTCGAGCTGGAGCCCGTGGACTTCGCGCTCGGGGGTGTGGTGGACGAGTTGCTCGAGCGCTGGTCCCCGTCCGCCCGTGCCAAGGGCCTGGCCCTTCGGAGCGTCTTGGCACCCGGGCTGCCCGCCGGGGTTCGGGGAGACCGGGTCCGGGTGGTCCAGATTCTGTCCAACCTGCTCGACAACGCCATCAAGTTCACCGAGCGTGGCTGGGTTCGGCTCGCGGTGTCCCCGGTGAGTTCCGACCGTGTGGCCTTCGAGATCCTCGACAGCGGGCGTGGCATCCCGCCCGACGAGCTCCCCACGGTCTTCGATCGCTTCGAGCGTGGGGCCGGTGGGCGCGCGGACGTTGTGCCCGGTGTGGGGCTCGGGCTGGCCATCTGTCGCCAGCTGGCGGAGCTCATGGGAGGTGGGATCTCGGTGAGCAGTGAGCTGGGGTGCGGCACCAGCTTCAGGGTCGAGCTGCCCTTGGCCAGCGCCGCGGCTGCGCCTGCCGTCTCGGTTCCGCAGGCTCCCCCCGTCGTCGAGACCCAGCGCGACGACTTCTCCGATCTGCTGGTGCTGCTGGCCGAGGACGATCCCGCCTCTCGCTACGTGGCCCGGCGGTTGCTCGAGAGCCTGGGCTGCGAGGTCGTGGTGGCCGAGGACGGGGGAGCGGCCCTGGAGTGCCTGCAGCGTGGCCGCTACGATCTGGTGCTGATGGACTGCCAGATGCCCATCCTGGATGGGCTGGAGGTCACACGCCGCTTCCGAGCGTCCGAGCGCTCGGACCAGCACACCCCCATCATCGCGTTGACGGCCTACGCCTTCGACGAGGACCGCGAGCGAATGCTGGCAGCCGGCATGGACGACCACGAACCCAAGCCTGTCAACAGGTCCCGCTTCGAGAAGCTGCTGCGGCGCTGGGGAGGCTAGCCCGGGCCCTTGCCGGTCAGCTCACGAATGGCGGCGACGAGCTCTCCGCGTGGCAGGGGCTTGGAGAGCACGCGATTGCCCACCGCCGAGAGGTAGCGTTCGGCGTTGGGGGTGAAGGTACCGCCGGTGAGGAACAGCAGGCGCTCGGCTTGGCCCGGGTGGTGCTCCACCAGCCAGCGGTGAAGATCCATGCCGGTGATCTCGGGCATCATCAGATCGCAGAGGATGGCGTCGAAGCGCTGGCCTGCGGCGATGGCCGCCTGGGCTTCGGCGCCCGAGGCGGCGGTGGTCACCTGGAACCCCGAGCGGGACAGCAGCCGCTTCATGGCCCGCCGCAGGTGGGGCTCGTCGTCGACGATCAGCAAGTGGAGCGCGGTGTCCGGCTCTGGCTGTGGGGTGGGCGTGGGGTCCGGCGCTGGAGCTTCGGGGTCCACCCGGGTGGCGCTGGGGAGCACCACCGTGAAGCTGCTGCCGCGGCCGGGTTCGCTCTGGACCTCGATGCGACCACCGTGCTCGGTCACGATGCGGTGGCTGATGGCCAGACCCAGGCCAGTGTGACCACCGGGCTGGTCCGTGGTGTGGAACGGATCGAAGATGTGGTCCAGCCGATCTGGAGGGATGCTGCGGCCGGTGTCGCTGAACTCGATCCAGACCTCCTGGCTCCGGGCGTGGGCCCGCACGCGGACGAGGTGGGCACCGGGCTTGCCCTCGTCGATCGCCTGTGCCGCGTTGAGCAGGAGGTTCAGAAAGGCCTGGGACAGGCGGCCCTCGTAGCCAAGGACCTGGGGGAGGGGCTCGAGCTCGAGCTCGAGTCGGGCGCGGTAGCGCAGCTCGTGGGCGGCCATGGCGGTCACCGCGTGCAGTGTGTCCGGTAGCTCGATGGGGCTCTTGTCGATCATGTCGACCTTCGAGAAGGCCTGCAGATCACGGACGATGCTGCTCATGCGGTTGGCGGCGTTCTGGCAGGAGAGGAGCTTGCTCCGGATGGCCGAGAGGTGGTCCGGGTCGGCGGGCTCCTTCCCCTCGCCGAGAATCTCGGTGAGCGCCTCGAGGTCGTAGAGCAGGTAGGTCAGGGGGTTGTTGAGCTCATGGGCCACGCCAGCGGCCAGCAGGCCGACAGAGGCGAGCCGTTCGGACTGGGCCAGTCGTCGCTCCAGAGCGCGGCGCTCGGTGACGTCGCGGAAGGAGCCCAGCACCATCTGGCGGCCCTCGATCTCCAGCGGCGTGAGATGGATGTCGGCGTGGATGAGGCTCCCGTCCTTGTGCAGGGTGGGGAAAGACAGCAACAGCCTCAGCTGTCCTTCCTGCGCTGCCTCGAAGGAAACGCCATGCCGCTCGAAGGCTTCGGAGGGGTAGAGGTCCTCGAGCGACAGCTGGGTGAACTCCTGCTCCGAGTAGCCCAGCATCTGGCATATGGCTGGATTGGCCATCAGGAATCGTTCGGCTCTGGGGTCGGCCAGCACCAGGCCGTCGCCCGTGCTCTCGAACAGGGAACGGAAGCGGGCCTCGCTCTGCTGCAGGGTGCGCAGGACCTGGCCCACGCGGATCAGGGCCCGCACGTAGGCCAGCAGCACCGGAGGTTCCACCGGCTGGGTGAGGTAGCCCTCTGCCCCGCCCTCGAGGCCCGAGATGACCGAGCCGACGTCCTGGAAGCTGGCGCTGAGGTGGAGCACGGGGATGTGGGTGGTGGCCGAGTCGGCCCGCAGGCGCCGGCAGACCTCGAAGCCCGAGATGTCGGGCAGCTTGACGTCCAGCACGATCATGCAGGGCTGTGTGGCGGCCCGCTCCAGGGCCTGCAGGCCGGTAGCGGCCTCGATCACCCGGTAGCCGGCACGCTGGAGCACGCGGCGGGTGACGTAGCGACCCGCCTCGCTGTCATCGACCAGCAGGATGGTCTCGGGCGTGCTCTCTGCGCCTGCGGGGGTGGCCATTCTGCTCATGGGGCTCCGGGGGTCAGCTCTTCGGGAGCCGGCTGTCGATCATGGCGGACAGGTCCGAGGCTGCGCTGCGGATCAGGTCTACCTGGAGCCGCTGCTCCGAGGTGAGGGGACCGTCCACTTCATCCAGCAGCAGCCGGGTGAGGCCCAGCACGGCGTTCACCGGGGTGCGCAGGTCGTGGCGCAGGGAGCGCTTGATCGTTTCGATGTCGCTTGGATCGAGATCGTCCACGGCGCGCCACTCCACGTCTCACATTCCCCCCAACGCTAACATCGAGACCCCCCTGATCCAACGCAGGTCACCCCCTGGCGCTGCGGCCGCTCGGCGGTGCCTGTGGTGAGGCCCGATTAGGGGAGAAGGGTCCCGTGCCCCGGTGCCCCCATGCCCGAGCGTCGCGTCCACGAGCACCCCGTCCTCCCGCCCCCCGACTCCGAGCCTGGCGTGCCGTTCTACTGGCAGGGTGAGCGTCTGCTCGCCCGGCCCGGCGAGGTCATCAGCTCCGCGCTGTTCGCGGCAGGGGTCCACAGCTTCGGTCACCACCCGCGTGACGGTGCGCCCCTGGGCATCTTCTGCGCCAACGGCCAGTGCGCTCAGTGCACCGTCGTCGCCAACGGCGTCGCGGTGAAGTCCTGCATGGTGCCGGTGACCGAGAACATGGTCGCCGAGCCCTGCGAGGGTCTGCCGTTGCTGCCGCTGGTCCAGGACGATCCTCAGCTCGGGGACACCCCGCTGCACAGGGTCCAGGTGCTGATCATCGGCGCCGGCCCCGCCGGGCTGGCCGCGGCGGTCGAGCTGGCCTCCCGTGGCCTGCAGGTGCTGGTGGTGGACGACAAGGATCGGCCAGGGGGCAAGCTGGTGCTGCAGACCCACAAGTTCTTCGGGTCCATCGAGGACACCCGAGCGGGCACGCGGGGCACCGACCTGGCCCTAGGGCTGGCTGCCGAGCTGGAGGCTCAGCCCACGGCCGAGCTGTGGCTCGAGGCCACGGCGGTGGGGGTGTTCTCCGATCGGCGCGTTGGCGTGGTCCAGCGCGCTGGCTACCACCTCATCGAGCCGGAGGTGCTGCTGGTGGCCACCGGCGCCAGGGAGAAGCAGATCCCCTTCCCGGGCCACACCCTGCCGGGGGTCTATGGAGCCGGCGCCTTCCAGACCTTGCTCAACCGTGACCTCGTGCGGCCCTGTGAGCGCCTGTTCGTGCTCGGGGGTGGCAACGTGGGCCTGATCGCCGCCTACCACGCCATGCAGGCGGGCATCGAGGTGGTGGGCCTGGTGGAGGCCATGCCCGAGGTGGGTGGCTACCGCGTCCACGCCGACAAGATCCGCCGGCTCGGAGTGCCCGTGCACCTGTCCCATACGGTCAAGGCAGCCCACGGAACCGAACACCTCGAGGCGGTCACCGTCGCCGAGGTGGACCGCAGCTTCCAGGTCGTGCCTGGCACCGAGCGCACCTACGCCGTGGACACCTTGCTCGTCGCCGTGGGGTTGTCGCCCCTCGACGAGATGGTGGCCCAGGCCGAGGCCTTCGGCCTGCCCGTGTTCTCCGCGGGTGACGCCGAGCGCATCGCCGAGGCCTCCGCGGCCACCTTCGGCGGGCGCATCGCGGCTCTGAAGGTCGCCGAGGCTCTGGCCCTCGACGTGGGTGAGATCCCTCGGGATTGGTACGACAAGCTGGCGGTTCTCGAGGCCCGCCCCGGCCCCTACCACCGGAAAGAACAGCCCTCGCCGGAGCTGAAGGTCTACCCGGTGCTGCACTGCCACCAGGAGATCCCCTGCAACCCTTGCTCTTCCGTCTGTCCCAAGGGCTCCATCACGATGCTGGGACACCCCATCATGGGAGAGCCGCGCTTCGAGGGCGAGTGCACCGGCTGCGCCCGCTGCGCCATGATCTGTCCCGGCCTGGCCGTGACCATCGTGGATGGGCGCAAGGATGCCGAGCATCCGCTGGTCACCGTACCCTACGAACAGCCCAAGGAGCTGGTCGAGCCGGGCGACGTGGTGTTGGCCACCGACGTGGTGGGCGCCCCTATCGGGCGCTTCGAGGTGGTGGACGTGAAGGATCGCAAGATCGCGGATCACACCGTGATGGTGCGGCTGCGGGTCCCCGCCGCGCAGGCCCCCCGAGTGGCCGGCTTCCGCACCCAGAGCCCCGAAGAGCTGCTGCCGGTGGAGCCCCCGGGCGACGAGCCGGTGGCCGACGATGTGATCATCTGCCGCTGCGAGCACGTCAGCGCGGGTGAGATCCGCGAGGCGATCCGCGAGGGTGTGCGGGACGTCAACGAGCTCAAGGCCCAGCTGAGGGTCTGCATGGGTGCCTGCTGTGGCAAGAACTGTCCCGAGCACCTGGTGCGCCTGTTTCGGGAGCAGGGCGTGGATCCGGGGCAGATCACCCCCAACACTTCGCGTCCCCTCTTCGTCGAGGTTCCCTTCGGGGTCTTCGCTCGTGGTGGAGGTGAAGGATGAGCGCCTGGGATGTCATCGTCATCGGCGCCGGCTCCGTCGGCACCCCCATCGCCTTGTGTGCGGCCCGCGCCGGGATGAAGGTCGCGGTGTTCGAGGGCAAGGCCAGCGTGGGTCGTGGAGAGAACCGGGCCGCCATCGGCGGCATCCGTGCCACCCACAGCGACCGCGCCAAGATCGCCCTGGGCCAGGCTTCGCTGCGCATCTTCGAGGGCTGGGAGGCCGAGACCGGCCACCACATCGGCTGGCGCCAGGGCGGCTACACCTTCGTGGCCTACTCCCCGGCCATCGCGACCATGCTGCGCAGGCTCGTGGAGGTCCAGCAGGGCTTCGGGCTGGACATCGGCTGGCACGACGCGGCCTTCATCCGGGAGCTGGTTCCCGGCATCGCGCCGGCTGGCCTGCTGGGCGGCACCTTCTCTCCGGGGGACGGCTCGGCGTCGCCGCTGCTGTACGCCCACAGCTTCCGGGTGGAAGCCGAGCGTGCAGGAGCCCGGTTCTTCTTCGGCGAGCCGGTCATCGACATCATGCGCAGCGGTGACCGGGTCAACGGAGTGATGACCAGTCAGGGCCGCCACAGTGCTCCCGTGGTGGTCAACGCCGCGGGCGCCCACGCCGCGGAGCTGGGCGCCCTGGTGGGGTTGGACATCCCCGTGGTGCCCGACTCCCACGAAGGCGGCATCTCCGAGCCCGTGGCTCGCTTCATCGAGCCCATGGTGGTGGACATTCGCCCCGGCCCCGGCTCGAAGAACTTCTACTTCTACCAGAACGCAGAGGGCCAGGTGGTCTTCTGCATCACCCCCGACCCGCCCATCCTGGGCACCGACGATCGGGCCACCTCGGTGTTCCTGCCCCAGGTGTCCAAGCGCATGGTGGACCTGCTGCCCCGCCTGGGGGCGCTCAAGGTGCGCCGCACCTGGCGCGGACTCTACCCCATGACCCCCGACGGGGCGCCGCTGCTCGGCTGGGCTCCCGGTGTGCCCGGCTTGTTCCTGGCTGTGGGCATGTGTGGCCAGGGCTTCATGCTCGGTCCGGGCATCGGCGAGTGTCTGGGGCGGGTGTTGAGCGAGCAGCCTACAGGAGCCGACCTCGAGATCCTCGAGGATCTGGCGCCGGATCGGGAGTTCGAGGGGACGGAGGCGTTGAAGTAGTGGGCCGGTGCCGGTCCTGACCCCGATCCTCGAAGTCGAGATCCAGGTTGGGCTCGGTGTTACGGGCACGATGCCCAGGCAGTGCGGAGGCGCCACGACGATGACCATCCCCCGAGGCAACCGGTGGCTACGCCTGCTCCCTCTCGTCCTGGTGGGCTGCGGCGGTCTCTCGGTCGTGGACGTGCAGGTTGCAGACAATCCCAGCCTGGTGCTCGAAAAGGTCTTCTCGGTCACGCTGTCCGATCCCGCGGCGCTGGCGGTGCGCTGTACCCGCGACGACCTGCCCAGTGAGATCCACCTGGTGGAGTCTGTCGAGCCCGCCGTCGACCACGAGCTTCGAGTCCAGGGCCTGCTGGCCCAGACCACCTACAGCTGCATCGTGGCCCCGGTGGACGTGGCCCGCTCGACGGCCAGTGAGATCGACTTCACCACGGCAGAGCTGCCCGCGGCCATGCCCTCCGCGACCACAGAGTCCAACGGCGAGCCTGGCGCGGCGTACACCCTCATGCCACACCAGCGACTGATCGATGGCGAGCTGAGCATCCGCCTGGTGCTGATGGACAACGATGGCGCCTTGCGCTGGTACTACACCCTGCCGATCGAGGGCTACGCCGACATGGGCGCGGAGTACTTCGGTGACGGGCTGTTCCTCTGGGGTGGAGTGGGCCTCTCCGAGGCGGGTGATGGTGCCCCGCGCCTGGTGTCTGTGAGCCACGAAGAGGTCTACCGGGCCGACTACCCAGGCGCCGCCGAGAGCCGCTTCCACCACATGGCGGATCAGCAGTACGACGGCACGGTGGTCACGCTGGTGGAGGAAGAGGTCAACACGGACGACGCCGAGTGGACCGGCTTCGCGGTGCATCGCGTCGACGTGCACACGGACGAGCTGCTGTGGTCGTGGAGCCAGCAGCAGGCCCTCGATAGCGGCGAGGTGGTGCCGGACTACGAGAGCGACTGGGGGGTCAACTGGGCCGGCGTGGCGGTGGACGAAGCCGGCGATGAGATCATGGTGCTCAGCCTGTGCCAGGTCTACCTCGTCGTGGCCATCGACATGAGCTCCGGTTCGCTGATCTGGTCCCTGGGCGAGGAAGGCAGCCTCGATCTCACCGAAGGCGATCACCCCGAATGTCAGCACGGCCTGGACATCGACGGGCAGCGCTTGCTGCTCTACGACAACGGGGCCGCTCCCACCACCCGCGCCGTGGAGTACGCCATCGATGCAGCCGCGGGCACCGCCGCCGAGACGTGGTCCTGGACCGAGGACGGCTGGCGCGAGCCCGCCTGGGGCGACGTCGACTACCTGGGCGAGGATCGCGTGGTGATCGCCCGCGGTCACCTCGCGGGCTGGGGCGATGGCCTGGGGCCCACACAGGTCGTCGAGGTGGATCGCAGCGACGGCTCGGTGGTCTGGCGCCTGAGCTTCACCGATCTCTCCGACGCCGTCTTCAGTGCCGACAGCATCGACGGCTGCGAGCTGTTCGCCGAGGTGTCCCGCTGTCCCGCACTGGCCACGCGCCTCGAAGAGCTGTCACCCTGGTTTGGCGTGGCGGAAGACTGAGGGTCCCAGCCCTCGGAAGCTCACTCCGACCCAGGAGGCGTCACACCCTCGGGCGCCCCCATCTGCGGCCCACGAACACCGTGGCCACGAGCAGCCCGAGCCACAGCAAGCTCTTGTCGTGACGGGCGGGGCCGCTGGCGCAGGCCTTGCCGCCTGGCGGGACGCCCTCTTCGCGGCAGTTGCCTTCGGCCAGTGTGGGATCCTGGTCGTCACAGTCCTGCGGGATGGGGGTCCCATCACCGTCCGCGTCGAAGTCGTCGTTTCCGGCGCAGTCGCTGTCGATGCCGTCGTACCAGGGATCCGGCGCCCCCGGGTAGACCGCGGGATCACCGTCGTTGCAGTCGTCGCCCCCGTGGTCATCGTGCTGGAAGCCGTCGCCGTCGGCGTCGAAGTCGTCGGCCTCGTCGCAGTCGCTGTCGATGCCGTCGTACCAGAACTCGATGGCGCCGGGGTGGATGGTGGGATCGCTGTCGTCGCAGTCGCCCTCCTCAGGGCTCCAGCCGTCGCCGTCCTGGTCGGGGTCGCGCAGGTCGAGCCAGGAGGGGCTGCCCCAGAGCCACTCCAGGCCGTCTTCCCCTCCGTCGTAGCACTGGTTCTCGCCGTAGTATGCGGCACCGTCCAGCTGCACCGCGGGGAAGAAGTAGTGAGGGAGGGAGTGTGCGGGCAGCTCGATCTCCCAGCTGGCCGCGCCGTTGGCGGTCATGGTGAGGAGATCGTCGTGGGTGACGAGGTAGACGTCCAGCACCCCGGGTTCGTAGTCCACGGGGATCCGCAGCTCGACATGCAGCGCGGCGCCGGCCTCGATCTCGAGGTCCTCGCCCAGGTGTCCCAGCAGGGCGCCGTCCTGCGAGTAGTCCACAACCATGGGCACCATGGGGCCGCTGGTGGCGTAGACGCTGCGCTCTTCGAAGGCCTCGAGCACCGCGGTGCGGGTCCACGCATCGCCTTCTGGGCGCACCACCACAGTGAGCCCGCCGGTGCTGGTGTGGGTCGGCGAGATGGAGTCGCACAGATCGCCGGGCAGGCTGTTGTGGTTGTCGGTGCCCCCGATGAAGCCGAAGCGCAGGGCGGCGCCCTCCGGATCGAGGCCCTCGGAGACGTAGCCGCCGGGGTCGATGTCGCTCACCGGGACATCCCAGTCGATCAGGACACCCCCCAGGCTGTTGCCCCATGCGGAGTAGATCTCGACCACCAGCTCGTGTTCTTCGTTCCAGCAGCCGAAGTCCACCGGCATGGGGTACGCCAGCGCTGGGTGATGGGGAACCAGGGTCACCGGCCCGAAGGCGGCTTCCACTTCCTGCAACCAGGCCTGGACGTCATCACAGGAGTCGACGGTGGCGCCTGCGCTGGTGCCTGGCCGAGTGTCGTCTATGGTGAGGTCGGCGAGCTGCTCGTTGTCTCCGAAGAAGTACAGGTTGCGGTGGCCGAATACGATGGTGCCATCGGCGTTCCTGAACCAGACCTCCGCGGCCGGGATGGTGACCAGCCCGGTGGTCTCGTCGTCGTGGGAGAGCACGTGCTGATGCAGCATGTGGTAGTCGGCGGCGCTGGCCGCGTGGACACCGTTGGTGTGGTCCGCGATGGCGACCCAGTCGAGGCCGAAGCTCGAGGCCGTGTCGAAGATGTCCCAGAAGGAGCCGTCGTTGGGATCGCAGTCGCCCAGATCGCTGGACCCGCCATCGGCTGAAACGCCCGTGTGGATGTGGGGCTCGCCCAGGTAGAAGCCGAATCCCTCGAAGGTCTCCGCTCCGTGGGCGCCGGTCGTGAGCAGTGCGATGAATATCCAAGGCATGGCCAGACTCTCTCCTGCCAGTCTACAGCGCATCTGCACCGCTTCGACAGCCAGGCGGATGAGAATGGTGAGAAGCGCGGTGTGGTGGCGCCTGTCGATCCAGAACTACCTACTGCCTGCGCCCCCCGCAAGGAGTGTTCCAGCGGCCCGTGGCTAGCGGTACGGCGGCTCACCGAGCCAGGTCGGCCCACACCAGATCGCAGGCCTGTAGCGTGCCGGCTGTGCGCACCGAGGGGCCACCGAGGTTTTCGGGTGTGAGGTGGTTGACGATGTCCCCCTCGCCGACGGGTGCTCCCTGGGCTAGCTGCTCGTACGGGCCGGGCAGGGGACCGTCGACCGCTATGAGCGCTTCGGCCGAGGGGTTGAGCTGCGGCTGCGCTCCAGCTGCCAGCAGGTCGTTGTACAGCGCCACGATGTGGGGCCGGCTGGGCTGGACCTGGCCGTGGTCTACCCAGCCCGCCAGCACGAACCAGTGTACGTCGGGCAGAGCGGTCGCCACATGAGCCTGCGCCGCCGGGTGGTCGATCCGATCCCAGAAGGCTCGCACCTGATCCAGGGTGGGGAAGTGGTCTGGCCAGGCGTCTTCGGTCAGCACGCCCTGGTCGATGGCGCCTTGCAGCAGCTCGGGGGAGTGCCAGTAGAGTTCGTCCTCGAGGTCGCCATCCTGGATCATGCCGAAGAAGACGAAGTCCTCCTCGCTATCCACAAAGCCGTCGGCGTTCAGGTCGACGTGGGTGGCTTCCAGATCGAGCTGGCCGTTGCCGTTGCCGTCGGCGTAGAGCACACCGAGCCGATCCCGGCGCTCCCGGATGCTGATGTCGACATCGTAGTACACGTCGCCGATGGCCAGGTCCGCTGCCCAGCCCAGCGGCACGTGGGTCAGCTCACAGCTGCCGTCTGTGCAGTCGCCGATCTGGTAGTGGGGGTAGCGCCCGTCGTCGGCGGCGAAGCCGTTGCCGTCCGCGTCCTGCGTGGGGTTGGGGTCCATGAGCAGGCCGCCCAGCTCCAGGGCCGCCATGGCCGGGTAGTAGGGAGGCTCGTACTGCACGATCGCCTGCACCATGGCGTAGTCGTCCGGGTTGGCGGCCATGGCGGCCATGGCTGGGGCGGCCCTGGAGGAGGACAGCAGCACAACCAGGCGCTCGTCCAGCACGGGCAGATCCACGATGGAGGCGAGGGTGTCGCCCTCGACCGTGTGGACCTCGTTCAGGGCGAAGTCACGCAGATCGTCGATGGCCTGACGGGTGACCGCACCGCCCACGTCGTCAGCGGTGCCGCCACAGACGTCCATGCAGCACTGGCCGGGGTTGAGGAACTGCACCAGCACCGTCCCGGTGTCTTCCCGCAGGAGGCGATCGGGTTGGCCGGTGCAGCCCACCCTGGAGGCGATGCCCTGGCCTGCAGCCAACACCAGGGGAGCGCCTTCTACGTAGCGACCGCTCTCCCCTTCGGGCGGCGCGACCACGATCGCCGTGGAGCGCTGCTCCACATCGAGGGTGACCACCCACCAGCGATCTCCGTCGTCGTACACGCCGTGGGCGCTTGTCAGGACGGGAACGCCGGTATCCCCCGTCTCGCCGGTGTCGCCGCCGGTGTCGCCGCCGGTGTCGCCGCTGTCCAGGGGGCGGGAGTCATCGGTGTCACCAACGCCGGTGTCGTCACTGTCGAGGGGGGGAGCGGTGTCGCCCGTGTCGGGCGGCGCTCTGCGGCAGAGCCCCAGCGCGCTCGACAGAGCGAAGAGCAGGAGGAATCGGAGAGACAGGACGGCCCCCAGGGGTGGGTTTCGAGGCGTTCCGCATGATGATAATCCCGACGTGACACCATCGACAAACTGGATCGAACATCCCCGTCGTCGCCCGTCTCGGCGTGGCCTCGGCGAACGAACGGCGTGCTGTCATCCTGGTTCTCCGCCGTCGAGGCCGTCGCCCCAGGCCCTCTCGGAGACCGTGGAATACGGGCCACGAAAGCGTGGAAACGCCGGGACATCCAGGCCTGGTGGTGGATTCTGTAGCGTGGAAGCCCGCGCTCACCTACGATACTGGCGTCCCGAACCGCTCGACCGAGCCGACGCCACTGGTGGTGACCATTGCTGGGAAACTACGCTCCGCTCGCTGTCCTCCCGGCCTTCCTGGCGTTCTGCAGTCCTTGCACGCGCGGGCCTGGCGACACCGGCCCCACCGTTGACACAGGTGACTCGCTACCCGGCGACAGCGGCGACAGCGGCGACAGCGGCGACAGCGGCGACAGCGGCGACAGCGGCGATCCGGATCCCACCACCGCCCAGGGCAGCTTCACCGACGGGGCACGCTGGTGGGTGGTCACCTTGGATGTGGAGCAGCGCTCCACGGCGGTCGTGGTCGCGCCGCCCGAGGGGCACAGCGGACGCTACGATGCCGGTGCTCCGGTGGTGATGGCGGTTGGCCACGGCATCGTCGCTCCGGTGGAGTGCAGCGACACCCCCCTGCGCTACCTGCGCACCCACGGCGGCACGGTGGTGGTGCAGTTCCTCGTCCCTGGCCAGTGCTGCATGGACGTCTGTGGCGGCACCTCCGACGACGTGGGCGGCGCGATCTCGCGCCAGGCCATCGACGACCTGCGCGACTTCGCCCTGAACCGGGTCCACACGGTCGAGGGCGACACCCTCGCCTCCCTGGTGGATGTGCCCCTGCTGGAAGACGAGCTGGTGCTCATCCTGGGCTCGTCCCGCGCCACCTCCGCCATGGAAACCATGGCGGACGATCCCGAAGGCTACGCCATGGTGCGGGCCGTGCTCCAGTACGAGGTGGGCTACTACCCAGCTTTCACGAGCCTGGCCCTGGGCACCGTGATGCAGGATCCCGATCCAGCCGTGGATGCCGACGGCGACGGCTACTACACCAACGACGGGCGGTATCCCCACTACCAGATCGGCGACTGCGGCGACGGCGCCTGCAGGCTGGACCACATGACCCTCGGCTGGGACCCGAAGGCGGCCATCCGGGACGTCTACCACGACGCCGCCGAGGTGGTCCTTGTGGGCCGGGACCGCCCGGGCGTGCTGTACTCCGACGGCAACGGCAATGGCCGCCTCGACCTGCGCTCCACCCACGTGGACCTCGACGGTGACGGGTTGGTCGAACGCGACGAAGACTTCGTGTTCTTCGGCCTGATCCAGGACGCCGGTCGTGTGGACGAGCTCTACTGGCACCCCCCCGAGATGCTGCGGCTGGCCCTGAGCCAGGGGGTGCTGTCGGCCGATGCCTGGCCCGAGCACTTTCCGACCCTGGCCGAGGTGGAGGCCTTCTGGGGGGATCGCGACCACGCCACCGCCATGCAGCAGGTGGTCGCCGCGCTGCCCGACGCCTACTGGGCCGTGCTGAGCTGCTGGGAGGACCACGGGCAGGGCCAGCCCACACGCCCCCACACGGTCCTGATGTACGACGATCTGCTACAGGCCGGGGTGCGGCCGCAGTTCAACTTCTCGCATGACGCGGTCGAGGAGGTCCACGGACCCCTCTCGGTCCAATACGAGCCCCTGCCCCAGGGGGACCCTCTGACCGAGATGAACGTCCGCCGGTACGTGGCTCCTCCAGGCCTCAGCGAGGCCGAAGTGCGTGGCGCCGGCGTGCTGCACGCCTGCGACTACTTGTGGGGGGAGTGACAGAGTCGAAGAGAACAGGTCGATGAGTGGCGCCCTCTGCTGACATCTCCTCGTTTTTCCCGGTATGTAGACAGAGATGCCTGCACTCAACTTGTTCCCTCGAAGGGCCGCGTTGTCCAAGCCCGCCACCCTGGTTCTTCTCCTCGCTCTTCTGCCCGCCTGCCCGCGGGGGGGGGATACCCAGGACTCGGAGGCCGAAGTCACTGTCGATGCTCAGTTCGGCATCGCTCGCAACGCCGTGGTGCTGGTGCTGGATGGCGCGCGCATCGAGGAGACCTTCGGCGACGACAGCAGCTATGGCGCGGGGTACTCCGACGCTTGGGGCGGCCCTACCGAGGAGGTCCTGCCCACCATGCGCAGCCAGCTGCTGCCCCAGGGCGCCCTGGCGCGGCCGGGCTACATCCTGGGATCCACGGTCACCGCCCCGGCCCACTCGGACATGTTCACGGGCGTCCACCGGCCCATGGGGCCCATCTCCAACGCCGGAGACATCGCGTACGTCCACCCGAACCACCCCACCATCTTCGAGCTGGCCCGGGACCAGTTGGACCTCGGGGAAGAAGAGGCGGTGCTCCTCGGCAATACCTACCACGTCTCCTCCCTGTACCGGAGCACCCAGCCGGCCTATGGGGTGCCGCTGCAAGGCGGCTACGTCTTCGTCGCGGATGAAGACGGTGTCGACTTCTCCTACGAAGACCAGGACGTGATGAGCGCGGTCAACAGCCTGCTGGCGTCGGGCTCGCGGCTGGTGGTGGCCAACCTGCACCAGATCGACCGCGATGGGCACAACCACCCCCAGATCCACGCCAAGACCATCCAGAAGATGGACGGGCCGATCACCGACCTGTGGAGCTGGATACAGAGCGCCGAGTCCGGCATTGAAGACGAGACCCTCATGGTGGTCCTGTCCGACCACGGACGGCACCGCTTCGAGGACGTGGAGTATCCGTTCAAGGACCACGGCTGCGACTGCTCGGGCTGTCGTGAGGCGCCCATGCTGCTGCTGGGCCCGTGGGTGCAGCGCGGTGTGGTGGCCGACTCGCCGGTGGTGATCGAGGATCTCTCCCAGACCATCGCCTGGCTGATGGGCTTCGACATGCCCTACGGCAAGGGCATGGTGCGCTGGGATCTGCTGGGAGGCACCCCGGAGGTGCAACAGCCCACGGGCCCCCGCGCACTCCACGGCAGCGGCGATCTGCTGGGCTACGAAGAGCCTACCGGAGACTTCTCACAGCGCAGCGAGGTGTGGATCGATGACCACCTCGTGAGCGACGCGGACGCCATCCTGGTGCAGGCCCCCCGCGTCTTGCACACCCAGGAAGCCGACTTCGGCTGCTGGCGCCAGCTCACCATCGGCACCGAGGCCGAGTTCTGGCCCTGGAGTCTCCACTGCTCGAGACGCCCTGCGGGCGGCGACTGGGAAGACATCGGCTTTCCGGACATACCGGTCATTCACCACCTCATCCCCGCTCTGGCGGTGGACGACAGCGGCACCCTGTACTTGAGCTTTGCCGATGGCTACGGGATCACCGAGAGCGGCAATCCCATGGAGAGCGCCCCCAACTTCCACATCCGCCTGGTGCGCTGGTCCGAGCTCGAGGGCTGGGAGATGGCCGAGAGCTCCCCGACAGGCGCGTTCCACCCCTTCGATACCGCCCTGGTCTTGGACGAGGAGTCGGCCTGGGTGGCGTTCTCATGCTCCGAGGAGGGTGAGCCCACCCCGTACTCGCGCCACATCGAAGTGCACAAGGCCGTCTGGGCCGACGCCGCCGAGCCCAGCTGGGAGAAGGCCTTGGACGTAGGGGGCCTGGACGACGAGGGCCGACAGTTCTATCGCATGGAGAGCCCTGCCCTGTGGGCCAACGAAGGCGGCATCCTCCTGGCATTCCTCGGCTACGACGAAGACCGTGTGCACACGGTGGTCTCCATCCACGACCGGGGCACGGGGCTGTGGTCCCCCCCCCACACCGTGGACGACATCGGCCGCACCCTCCCCCACATCGCTCCGGCCATCTCACAGCAGGGCTGGCTGTACTGGGCCCAGCTGGGCGAACAGGACGACGATGTGGAGGTCTGCCGCTTGCAGACCATCGAGGAGAGCCCCGACTGCCAGAGCACCGGGCGTGCATTCATCGACAGCCTGGCACCCAGCGACGACGGCTGCTGGGTCAGCCTGTCCGAAGGCGACGGCCTGTGGGAGAAGGAGTTGTTGAGCTGGTAGCTCTTCGGCGGTGGCTGTCCCTGCGACAGGAGAGGATCACCTGGACCTGGCCAGCCGGAACCCCAGGTTGGCGTTGTCCTTGGTGGGGATGACGTGGTCGCGGTATGCGGAGCGCAGGCGCAGGGGGTAGTTGTTGAAGGCGCCGCCTCGGAAGACGCGGGTCTCGCCGGTGAGCGGTCCCCATGGGTCCAGCTCATCGCCCCGGTACTCGTCGCGCCAGTCGTGGCACCACTCGGCGACGTTGCCGTGCACGTCGTACAACCCCCAGTCGTTCGGCGGCCTGTCTCCGACCTCTTCGGGGATCTGGGAGTCATTGCCGCAGTAGATCGCGAAGTCGTCCAGGTAGGTGTCGTTGTCCAGCAGCAGGTTGCCCGCACAGCTCCAGCCCATGCCTTCGAACATGTTGCCGCCGTTGCTGAACGCGGTCTCCGTGCCCGCGCGTGCCACGTACTCCCACTCGGCCTCGGTGGGCAGCCGGTAGCCCTCGCAGGCGTAGGGTGTGGAGTAGGCGGCGTCCAGTTCGCATGCCACTTCGTCGTCGGACCCGGAGCACGAGTAGCACGCAGGCAGGCCGGCCAACGACGACACCGCGTTCGAGAAGGCGGCCGCCTCGTGCCAGTCCATGTTCTCCGCCGAGCAGTCGCCGCAGCGGTCCCAGCCGAAGTTCTGGTAGCCCATGATTCTCGCGAACTCTGCCTGGGTGATCTCGTACACCCCGATGAGGAAGGCGCTGGTCAGCTTGACCAGGTGCTGGGTCTCGTCGCAGAGGCGACCCACCTCCGGCGGAGCCTCCCCGCTGCCGTCCGGGCTGCCCATGATGAAGCTGCCTGGCCCGATGCAGGTCATGGCGACGCGGTGGTTGTCGTCGACTGCGCCCGGGTACTCGCCGGGATCGCTGTCATCGCAGTCGGCGTCGCAGGAACTGAAGCCATCTCCGTCGGCATCGCCGGGATCGATGGTGGGCTCCACGTCATCGCTGGCCGCGCCACCGTAGCAGATGCTGTCGTAGCCATCTCCGTCTTGGTCGTAGTCGCTCCGCTCGTCGCAGTCCTGGTCGATCCCGTCGTACCAGACCTCGGTGGCATCGGGGTGGATCGAAGGGTCCCCGTCGTCGCAGTCGACATCGCTGAAGTAGCCATCACCGTCCGCGTCCACAGGCACGTCGGTGTCGGTGTCGGCGTCGGTGTCGGCGTCGGTGTCGGTGTCGGTGTCGGTGTCGGTGTCGGCGTCGGTGTCGGTGTCGGTGTCGGCGTCGGTGTCGCCCACCAGCTGTGTGTCCGGCGGATCCACGTGAGTGCTGGGCCACCAACAGGCCGCCAGCGCCACCAGGGCAGCAGCGAGGGGCACTCGTAGCAGTGCTCGCGAGTTCGACAGCATCACTTAGGATGGTATGGGTGTTGTCGCCGCTTTGCAACTACTTGACGCCTGGACGTCGATGCGGCGACAGGACCACTTCTTCTGGATACTCGACGCGTGGAGGCCCGTATGCAAGGTGCGCTCGTACCCCCGCTGATGCTGTGTCTGACTCTGGCCTGCGGTCTCGGCTGCAGGTTCACCGATGACCAGGATGGTGACGGCGTACCCGAGCCCGAGGACTGCGATGACCACGACCCGGAGGTCTACCCCGGCGCCGAAGAGATCTGCGATGGGATCGACAACGACTGCGACGGCGCGGTGGATGACGTAGGGTCCAGTTGGTTTATCGACGAAGACGGTGATGGTTTCGGCGCGGGCGATCCGCAGCTGGCCTGTGAACAACCCTCGGGA
The DNA here is from genome assembly GCA_964532635.1 of uncultured Enterobacterales bacterium. Lineage (GTDB taxonomy): Bacteria > Myxococcota_A > UBA796 > UBA796 > JAFGLY01 > CALDOK01. The sequence goes on along the minus strand of CAZHIK010000006.1, from coordinate 9,819 downwards.
TTCGTGGCCGATGCTACCGACTGCGACGACAGCGATCCCAGCGTCTACCCTGGCTCGCACGAGCTCGAGGTACCGTACGACGGGATCGATACCGACTGCGACGGCGACGACTTCTGCGATGACCTGAACTGCGACGGCTGGCCGGATCTGGTCTTCGCCAACAAGCAGAGCGACACGGGGTACGAGCTGGACTCGTACGTGTACTTCGGGTCCGAGGACGGCTTCTCCGAGGACAGCCGCGCCGGCCTGCCTACCGTGGGGGCGACCGAGGTGAGCGTGGGCGACCTGGACAAAGACGGCTACCCCGACATCGTCTTCTCCAACTCCGCCAGCAGCGCCGGCGGGAACATCGACTCCTACATCTACTGGGGGTCGGGGGACGGCTTCTCCGAGCACGACCGCTCGGGGCTGCCGACCATGACCGCCCAGGCCAACACCATCGCGGACGTAAACGGGGACGACTACCTGGACATCGTCTTCAGCAACCTGTGGAACGGGTCCAGCCACGTGACCGAGTCGTACGTGTACTACGGCTCCGCGTCCGGGTTCTCGACCGACAACCGCGACGAGCTGCCCACCATCGGCGCCAGCGGGAACAGCGCGGCCGACCTCGACGGTGACGGCTACATCGACCTGGTGTTCTCCCACCGCTGCAACCGGAGTCTCTACGTCCTGGACTCCTTCATCTACTGGGGGTCCGTCAGCGGCTTCTCCGAGCATGCCCGCTCCACGCTGCCTACCGTGGGAGCCACCGGCAACACGGTCGCCGACCTGGACGACGACGGGTTTCCGGACATCGTGTTCAGCAGCTGGACCGACGGGACGCAGTCCGAGCTGGACTCGTACGTGTACTGGGGTTCGGCGGATGGCTTCTCGGCGGACGACCGCGATGGCCTCCCCACCATTGGCGCTGGCTCCAACAGCGTGGCGGACCTGGACGGCGATGGCTTCCTGGACATCGTGTATTCGAACTCCAACTCGGGAGGCCCTCCCGGCACTGCGGTAGACTCGATCATCTACTGGGGATCCGGGAGCGGCTTCGGCGAGGACAACGCGACCGGCTTGCCGACCGAGGGTGCCGTGGGGAACACGGTCGCCGACCTGGACGGTGACGGCTTCCTCGACGTCGTGTTCGCCAACCACACAGACGGCACCACGATGGAGTTGACCTCCGTGTTCTACTGGGGGGCTCAGGGCGGCTACTCCGAGGATGACTACACGGCACTCGAGACGGTGGGTGGCCTGGGCGTGGCATCGCAGCCCGTGGCCAACCCCGATCGATAGCGTCGCCCGAATCTGGTGGCGGCAGAGCCTGTTGCGGTCTATCCTCGCTTCCCTCGAACGGAACCATCAGAGGCCAGCATGCGTACCCCCCCCACCACCGTCCTGCTGCTCCTGCTGCTCCCGCTGCAGGGCGCGTGCGATCGGTGGCTTGCGGATGACTCCGCCGGCGACACGCAGCCTCCAGAGATCTCCGAGCCCGAGATCGGCAGCGTCGAAGCTACCGTTCACGATGTGATCGGTTCGATCATCGTCGTCAGCTGGGAGCAGCTCCGCGACGCGACCGTGTGGGTCGAGTACAGCTACACCGATGGCGAATGGCACCAGAGCCCGGCCACCGAAGCCGAGGCCGGCCAGGTCGAGCAGCTCCTGCTGGGCGTGCCCTTCGGCGCCACCGTCAGCTACCGCGTGGTCAACGACTTCGGCGGTGGAGCGCTCGCCGATGTGGACCGGAGCATCACCGCGGGTGCCCTGGAAGAACCCGTGCTCCCTCCTGTCAACGTGGTGGCCGTGGATGGTGCCTACGACAGCACGCCCTACTTCATGCTCACCCTGGCGGCCGGGTTCTACGATCCCTGGTGGACCTTCATCATGGATCGCCAGGGGCAGGTGGTCTGGGCGTGGGAGACCGACACGCTCTGGGCCAGCGTGCAGTCGCATGTCTCCTACGACGGCACCCACATCATCATCGACTACAACTCGTTCTGGCGCCAGTTCGACCAGGGCTTGGACTCCCGGATCTACAAGTTCGATATCGAAGGCAACATCATCACCACGTTTGATACCCCCGGCCTCCAGCACGCCTATGCCGACATGCCCGACGGTAGCATCGTCTACGGGGCGAGCTCCCCAGTGGAGAAGCTCGTGCAGGTGACCCCCGAGGGCGAGCGCTCCGAGCTGTGGGACTGCCAGACCTGGCTCGACAGCGCCGACGCGTCCGAGGACATCTGCCATTCCAACCACCTGTACTGGCACGAAGACACCGACACCTTTCTCTTCTCTTCGTACATGAACAACACCGTGGTCGAGATCGACCGCGCCACCGGCGAGACCCTTCGTTGGTTCGGCGACGTGCCGGGCAGCTGGTCCTTCTCACCTCCCGACTCCCAGTTCTTCTGGCAGCACGGCGCCCACTACCTCAGCGACGGCACCCTGCTGGTCTCCACCAAGAATGCGCGCGAAGGGAGCGAGACCTTGGTGCGCCAGTTCGCGCTCGACGAGGAGCAGCAGACCCTCGAGGAGGTCTGGAGCTTCGGTGAGGGTGAGGGCGTGTACAGCCCAGCCGGGGGCGGGGCGCACCGCTTCGACAACGGCAACACCCTGCACCACTACGGCGAGATTCCCCTCATTCGCGAGGCCACCCCCGAGGGGGAGGTGGTCTGGGAGGTGGAGTGGACCGAGCCAGACCTCCAGATCGGCTACGTGTGGCCGGTCGATGACCTCTACGCTCTGGCGCCCTGACGGGCGTCGACACGGTTATCAACGGAGACCCAGTTGGAGCCCCCCATGTCCTTTCGCTACCCGCTGATCCTCTCCTCGGTCATCGCGTGGATGGTGTGCGGTTCGGGCTGCCATTGCCGCGCGAATGTGCCCGAGAGCCCTCCGGACAGCACCCCCGACGACACGGGCGAACCGGACAGCCCTGCGGACAGCACCGAGGACAGCACCCGAGACACCGTCGAGACGCCGCTGCCCGACGAGATGTCCCTCGCCCTGCTGCCGCCTGGCTTCGCCAACCAGCTCATGGTCAACAGGGTGACCCTGGATCGCCCCAGGAATCGGGTGTACACCTCCGCCCACATGATCGCCACCTTCGGGGAGATCGACCTCGAAACCCACGAACTCCTGGCGATGTACGATCTCACCGAGCTGTATGACATCGAGCCTGACAATCCGGACATCTCGGTGGACAACAACGGCATCCTGTTCATCTCGAACGGTGGCGACCCGGCCATGGTGCGCTTCGACCCGAGCAGCGAGCGGGCCGACGTGCTGGATGTGGGCATGAGTTCCTGCGGGACCGCGCTGCCTCGCGACGAGGGCGGGGTGATCGTCACTTGCCGGTCGGACTCCCAGGCCAGCCGCCTGCTGGTCATCGATTCCGACGGGCGGCTGCTCCACACCGAGCCGCTCGTTGACGGCGCGATCGACCTGACCCCCACCCACAACGAAGACCACTTCGCCGCCTACCTGCCCTACACTGGCGACGGTGGGGCCATCGATGTGTACGACGAGGACACCCTCGAGGTGGTCCACAGCTGCACCGCCCCTGTGGGATGCACCAAGATCCTCGAGGCCAGCGACGGGGGCTTCGTCGTGATGTGCCTCAACGATGTCTACATGGTGCCCTGCGACGACGGCCAGCCCTACTACGGTTCGACCCACGGCTACGAAAACCGGGACATGGTGGAGATCGGCGATGGTGTCCTGGTGGCCGACCGCGTGGACGTCGAGGAGCTGGACGGCACCATGTGGAGCCGCGGGCGCGTCCTAAGCCTGCCGGATCTGCAGCTCGACCGTAGCTACTACACGGGCAAGAACTGCGTCAGCCTGGCCTGGGACGAGCCGACTGGGCAGCTGTGGCTCCAGTCCGAGGACACCGGCGAAGTCTGGGTGGTCGACCCCAGCGACGGCACCATCCTCGACAAGATCCCCGTCGGGCGCCACCCGGAGTACCTGGTCGCCGGCGCGCCCGGCGAGCTGTACTTCTCCGGTCGGCTGAGCACCGAAGTCTCCCACGTCGATCTGGTCGATGGCGTGGTCACGCCCTTCTCGGGCATCCCCACTTGGCCTGTCGATCCCCAGCTGGTCGGCGACACGCTCTGGGTCGTGGACTCACCCACCACCAGCCTGCACGCCCTCGATACCACCACCCTGAGCCTGAACGAGAGCTTCGAGCCCGAGGTCGGCGAGAAGGGCCTGGGGTACTTCAAGGGGGAACTGTTCAGCGGGCTGGGCTGGCACGAGGGGCGCGGTACCCTGTTCCTGGGCTTCGCCAGGGCCAACACCCTTCACGAGGTGGACCCGGCCACCGGTGAGGTGCTCTCCTCGTGGGCTCTGTCCGGCGTGGAAAACGAGTTCGACGAAAACGGCATCATCGAGGTGCACTTCACCGACACCGCCGTGTACGCGCTCCGCACCACCCGCGGCGACCTCACCAGGATCCGCCTGGAGTCCCATCTCGGTGGCACGGACGACGTCACCTACAGCGCCGAGTTCCACCTGAGCCAGGAGCAGCACGACACCCTCGACCAGGCCAACCGGTTCGGAGCGGGCTTGCTGGTCGAGGAAGACGGGCTGTTCTACATCGCCGGCTTCGCCCTGGCTCTCGACGACCTGTCGGAGGTCCCGGGGCGCGAGCGCTCGGTCACGCAGATGCTCGGCAAGCTTCACCAGGACGCCTGGGTGGCCTGGGATGCCGACAGCTCCAAGGTCGTCGTCATGGACGATGCCGGTGAGGTGCAGTGGGAACGGGACATAGACCAGGGCGGGATCGGTCGCGCGGGCTTCACCTTGGCCGAACACTGGGGCCCCCACCTGATCTACTCCAGCATGCAGTCCGGCGAGATCCACGCGTTCTCCCTGGCCGAGCTGATGGAGTGACCGCACGGCCCTGGGAAACCCGCTCCGATCGGAGAGAGCCCCACCATGCTGCTTCCCGCCCTCGCACTGTTCGCCTCCGCGGCCTTTGCCCACTATCCCCACGACTTCGCCTTCTACGTAGCGCTCTCCCCCACCGATCCTCCCGCCTGGATCGCCACGAGCCTGTACCGGAGGGAAGCGGTGATGTCCGCCCGGTCGGACAACTTCGCCGATGTGGAGGTCTACTACGTCTTCAGCGGCAGCCTCGAGAATGACGCTGGAGAGCCGGTGGAGCCGCGGGCGGGTGAGTTCCTCGACGAGAGTCGCCTGTTCATGGCTTCGTCGGGCAACGGGCTTTGGGAGAGCCCGGACGCGGGCAAGACCTGGGCGCCCCACGCCGACCTGGACTCGCAGGCGGTGCTCAACAGCCTCGAGGCCTCCCCCGCCATCGCCGCCGATGAGACCGCGCTGCTGGCGGGAGCCGACGGCATCTGGATCACCCGTGACCGTGGTGACAGCTGGAATCTGGCGGCCGACGCCACTGGAGAGGTCTTCGTGGACGTGGCCTTCTCGCCAGGCTGGGTCGCAGACGGCACCGCCTGCGCCGTCACCGACACGGCGGATATCTGGTGTAGCGACGACTTCGGAGGGAGCTGGGCCCTGGTCGGCTCTGGCGTCTCCCGGGAGGCCTGGCAGCTGGCCCTCGACGACAGCGGGCGCATCTGGCTGGGCGGCCAGCCCGGCCTGATGGTGTCGGAAGACGGAGGCGCCAAGTGGGCCAGGGTCGGGATCCACCCGGATGTCGATATGCAGCCCATCACCACCGTGGAGTACGTGGGTGAGGGCGTGCTGTTGGTCGCCACCGAGATGGAGGCGGCCTGGCGCAGCGACGACGGGGGCACCTCGTGGAGCCTTCATGGCGACCACCTGCAGGTCCCGGTGGTGACCTCCGGCCACGACGTGAAGCACTACTTCGAGTTCCAGCGTGCCGCGGACGGCACCATCTGGCTGGGCACCCAGGAGGGCCTGGCCTGGTCCGACGATCTGGGCCTCAGCTGGACAGCGATGGAGACCGAGCTGGGCGACACCGTGCGCGGCCTCTCCATCGCCGAGGGCACCGAGGCCGACAATCCCCTGGTGCTCACGGGCAACTACGGATCAGGGGTGAACGTGGTGGACGCCGCGATCACCGAGGTCACCAACATCAGCCACGATCTCGAGTGGCTGTACCTCCGGTCCCTGTGCGCTCCGGATGACTGGGTCGACAGCGGGGTGGTGATGGTCACCGGCTCGGGACGCCTGTACGTCTCGAACGACTACGGTGCGTCCTGGGATCGCACCATGGACACCGATCGCTACCCCAACCTGGTCCGGGCGGCGCCCGCCTACGGCTCCGATCCCCTGCTCCTGATGGGGGCCGGCGGTGAGGTGTCCGGCGCCTTCTATCGATCCACCGATCACGGGCAGAGCTGGGAGGAGGGCACGCTCGAGGGCGGTGAGTGCGACGGGGGAGCCAAGGGAGTGACCTTCTCGCCGGACTTCCGCAGCGACGGGCTGGCCTGGGGGACCTGCGGCGACAGCGGGTCGTTGTTCGTCACCGATGACGGCGGTGTGAGCTGGAGCTTGGTCGGCTCGACGGGCGCCCAGGTGCGCGACGTGGCAGCCAGCCCCGGGGGCACCGAGGTCTTTCTGGCCACCGACGCCGGGCTGTGGGTCTCCTACGACGGCACCCAGCCCGTCCCGCTGGCATGGGAAGACGAGCTGGTCTGGGGCGTGGCCGCTTCGCCCGACTGGGCCGAGTACCCCTACCTCTTCGTGATCACCGTCCACGATGGCTGGCACCGCAGCATCGATGGGGGTGAGAGCTTCGAGCCCCTGGGCGCCGTCACCGACCAGATCCCGCTCAAGGTCGCGGCCTCTCCCTCCTTCGGCATCGACGGCACGGTCGCCATCTCCGGCTTCGGCGGGATGTGGGTCAGCCAGGACCGGGGGGAGAGCTGGGCCCAAGGCCACGCCCTGGAGCTGTACCAGGAGTCCCAGCACCAGTTCAGCTTCGACCAGCGTGCATGGCCCATGTCGGACCAGGAGATCGTGTCGTCGGACGATCCCACCGCGGAGCTGTCCGTGCTGTTCCGGGGGGTGGGCTTCGATCTGGTGGGTCCCACCAGCAGCTCCGGAGGCAGCTTCGAGATCTCTCTGGATGGCGGTACACCCGTCGAGGCCTCAACCCATGGCGAAGAGGCGGAACGCCAGAACATCTTCTCCTATGAGGATCTCGACGACGACTGGCACCAGGTCGTGGTCGTGCCCACCGGCGACGCTCCGGTGGCCGTCGATGCCGCGCGGATCTGGAAGCTCGACGGCATCGAGCCCGGTCCGGACTGGCTGGGCGGCGACGCCGACACCGACACAGACGCCGACACCGACACCGACACAGACGCCGACGCGGATGCCGACACCGACGCCGACACCGACTCCGTTCCGCTGGACGACACCGACACCGGCGACACCGGCGACACTCCGCCCGGCTTCCGCTGCGGTGGATGCTCGAGCTCGAGCACTCCCACGGGAGGCCTCGTCGTCCTGTTCCTGCTGGGCCTGGCGACGCTCAGGCGCAGATCGCGGGGTGGCGGAGACTAGCTCGCTGCGGACGGGAGGTCTCCTCGGCGCCCTGCCAGGGCCCTACTCCGGCGGGCAGGGCGAGGCGGCCTCGACCAACGCGGTCAGGCCTGGGCCCAAGGTCGAAGCCCAGATCAGATCGCCGTCGTAGCCGCTTTCGAGCCCACACACGCTGGGGGGCGACCAGAACCCGGGCTCGTCGGGTACGGTGAGCTCGAGCATGTTCTGCTGGCCGTGATCGGCGGAGAAGCCACCGTCACCCTCGTAGGCTTCGAGGATGGTCGGATCGATGATCGCGCGGTGCAAGACGCTGGGGTACTCGCAGGTGTCGACCTCTGCCTTGCAGCCCGAGTCGGTGAGCAGGAAGCTGCCGTCGTCGAGTAGATCGACATCCCTGAGGAAGTGGATCGGGTCGTCGTTGTTCAGGACGCCGTCGCCCAGGTAGCTGTAGCCCGAGCCGTCGGGCTCCACGCGCAGCATCCCGAGGCTCCCCCGGTTGTCTCCGTCGCCCCACGCCTCGTCCTCCCAGCGCGCTCCGGCGCCGTTGGAGTGTGCGTAGATGACGTACTGCTCGCCGTCTGGGCCTTCGATCCAGTCGGCGTTGTGGCTGGCGTTGAGGAAGCCCGGCTCGGCACTGCCGGTTTCGGGGTGTTTCCAGCGTAGCTGCCAGGTGTCGTCGATCTTGCCGAACAGGGTGAGGGTCGAGCGACCGTTGTAGGTTTCTTCGCGGTAGCGGTAGCCCTTGTGGTTGATCAGCAAGTGCTGTTGCCCGTCGATCTCGAGGTGGTCCACGTCGTTGACGTAGGTCCAACCCTGCCAGCCTTCCGCGGTGCCTTCGCTGACGATGTCTTCGACCACGCCGCAGGTGTCGCCCTTGTCGAGGCGGATCTCGAGCACCCTCGAGTTGATGGTGTCCGCGATCCACATCCGGACCTCGCGGTCGGTCTCTTCGATGATCTCGATGTCGTGCACCATGACCATCGAGCACTGCAACCAGGCGGTGAGGTCCTGGTCTGTGGGTGCCTCGCAAGGCTCGCTGCTGGCGCATATATCGGTTTGGCCGCCGTAGTTGACCGAGAAGTCCAGGTCGAACATCTGCCAGTCTCTCGAGATCTGGCCGTCGTCGTTGATGACGACCTGCTCGATGACACTGCGCCGGCTGCCGATCTTGTTGGGGTCTTCGACATCCATGGCGTGGTAGGTGTAGACCACCTTGTCGAGCCCCGAGGTGGGATCGATGGTGTGCTCGCTGTCGTAGACTCCGCAGGTGATGTCCTTCTCGGGCGGCCTGCACAGCTCCGGATACCGCTCGGGTACGAAGAGCTCCCAGGCGAGCTCGCTGGTATCGGGCAGGAACACGAGCAGGCGCTCAGCGATGTTGTCGCTCATGAGCACCACGGGCACGTCGTTGACCGGTGCGGTGTCCCCTGTCTCCTGGGTGTCGCACTGCGTGTCACCCTGCGTGTCACCCTGGGTGTCGCCTTGGGTGTCTCCCTGGGTGTCATCGGGGAGCGGGATGCTGTCGCCGGGGACCTCGGAGTCCTGGTGGCCAAAGCGACAGTAGCAGGAGAGTAGGAGCAAGAGCAGCATGGCTCTTCTCATCGGGAAAAGGGTTGGAAAGGATCTCGAATCATCGCATAACCATGCCGTCTGGGCACGGTCACCGGACACGGGGACAGTGCGTCGGGAAACGTGCGTGGTCTTCGGCTTCCTGGGGTCCCCGGGGTCGGAACGGAGCAGCTCTGGGTACCTCGTGAGTATGCCTGGACCCAGGCCCACCCGCCAGCCACCATCGCTTCGTCGAGTACTGGCCGTAGTTAACGGGGGCGGTCTTGATAGGCTCGTGAGCTGGGAGCAGGCAGCAGACCCGACCGACTCGGTCGCGCTAGCTCTCAGCCCCCTGGTCCATCCGCCGGGTCACCCAGCCGAAGACGATCAGGCCCACGGCCGCGGCGAAGGCGATGCCCACGAAGACGAACCAGATGTAGTGGGCGTCGGCCTTGGCGGCCTCCCAGGCCGCGTCGCCGGCCGCGCCCAGCGCGAACTCGGTGCGGGCGGGGCAGAAACGATCGAGCAGCACACCGGACAGGGAGAATCCCACGATGGCCGAGATGAAGGAGTGCAGGTGGGAGAAGCCCAGGTAGAGGCCTTCTTCGCCCTTGGGGGCCTGCAGGGAGAAGTACTCGAGGAAGCGGGGCGAGATGAAGCTCTCCGCCAGACCCTGGAAGCCGATGCCCACCAGCATCATGAAGGCCACCGGGTGGAAGCCCATGATCTCGCCGTCACCCATCATGTTGCCGGCGGCCATGGCGAAGGCCGAGACGGGCATGATGAACA
>CAZHIK010000005.1:0-32234 GCA_964532635.1 uncultured Enterobacterales bacterium | reverse complement strand
CGAGACCTGGTACGACGGCGTGGACAGCGACTGCGACGGCGCCAACGACTACGACGCGGACGGTGACGGCTACGCGGCCGACGGCTACGGCGGCGCCGACTGCGACGACGCGGACGCCGCGGTCAACCCCGGGGCCAGCGAGGTCTGGTACGACGGCTTCGACCAGGACTGCGACGGCTGGTCCGACTACGACGCCGACTACGACGAGCACGACAGCGACGCCTACGGGGGCGACGACTGCGATGACGACGACGCCAGCGTGAATCCCGACGCCATCGAGACCTGGTACGACGGCGTGGACAGCGACTGCGACGGCGCCAACGACTACGACTACGACGGCGACGGCTACGACAGCGCCAGCTACGGCGGCACCGACTGCGACGACGCCGACGCCACCACCTACCCGGGCGCGCCGGACATCCCCTACGACGGCGTGGTCAACGACTGCGACGAGGCCGGCGAGTACGACGCCGACGGCGACGGCTGGGACAGCTCGGCCTACGGAGGCGACGACTGCGACGATGCCAACTCGGCGGTCAATCCCGACGCCGAGGAGATCTGGTACGACGGCCTGGACCAGGACTGCGACGGCAACGACACGGACCAGGACGGCGACGGCTACGGTGTGGACGAGGACTGCGACGACACCGATCCCGCGGTGAACCCGGAGGCCGAGGAGATCTGGTACGACGGTGTGGATAGCGACTGCGACGGTGCCGACGACTACGACCAGGATGGCGACGGCTTCGGCTCCGACGCCTATGGCGGCGCCGACTGCGACGACACCGACGCCAGCGTCAGCCCCGACGCCATGGAGACCTGGTACGACGGGGTCGACCAGGACTGCGACGGCGCCGACGACTACGACCAGGACGGCGACGGTTGGCCTCTGGACGAGGACTGCGACGACACCGATCCCGACAGCTGGCCCGGCAACGGTGAGCTGGACGACGACTGCGAGCCCATCGTCGAGGACACGGGCGACACGGGGCCCGATGACAGCGAACCCGGCAGCGACGACACCGGGCCGGGGACCGACACCGGGCCGTTCTCCGACGACGACGGCTTCTTCAAGGGCGGCGGTGGCTGCGCCTGCGGCGGGGGCGGTGCCGTGGGCCTGGCGTGGCTGCTGCTGCCCCTGCTGCTGGCCTCGCGCCGCAGGCGCTGAGCGTCGGGTCGGTAAAACGCCAGGGCTGAGCGGTGTTTTTTCTGTGGACATCTCCTTGACGTGGGATAGTCGAAGCCGCTCTGTCCCCCCGGGCCCGATCCCTTCACCTCCCCCTCTACCACCGGGCCCGCCCCGCCCCCCCTGCGAGGATGCCACCCATGCAACCCATCGAGGCCGCACGCAGCTGGCTTGGCTGGTTGGAAGAACACCCGGATCGAGGCCCCGAGCTGCTTCGTCAGCTCAACGAGCGTCAGCACGAGCTCGGCTGCGTCTTCGGCGCCAAGACCCTGCCGGCGAGGCTGCGCCCCGCGTTCCTGTCCGTGGCCCAGGAGAAGCGGCTGGCCACCACCTCCCAGGTCCTGCTCGACTGTGCTGAGCAGGTCCTGATGCGCTTCCACGACGATCCGGACCTGCGCTCGCAGATCCCGCTCGATCAGGACGAAGCTCGCTACATGGTGTCCGATCCACGCCTGAAGCGGAAGCAGGTGATCGCTCGGCCCGACGCCTTCATGGTCGGCAACTCCATCAAGTACCTCGAGTTCAACGCCGAGAGCCCTGCTGGCGTGGCGTGGACCGACCTGCTCGAGCAGGCCTTCCTCGAGCTGCCCATCATGGACGTGCTGCCCTGGACGCGCCACCTGCGAGGCTCGAGCTGCCGGGCCAAGCTGCTGGCCGCCGTCCTCGAGTCCGCGCGTGGCTGGGGCCTGCACGACAAGCCCCGTGTCGCGGTCGTCGACTGGCGCGAGGTCAGCACTCTCCGTGAGCACCACCTCGTGGCGGAGTTCTTCGAGGCCCACGGTGTGCCCGCTCGCTTCGTGGATCCTCGCGACATGGAGATCCGGGGCGGCGCGCTGTACGGCGACGGCCAGCCCATCGACCTCGTCTACCGCCGCGTGATCCTCGGCGAGCTTCTCGGCAAGCGTGACGAGCCTGGCGTGCGCGCCTTCCTCGAGGCCTCACAGCAAGGCCTGGTCTGCGTGGTCAACCCGTTCTGCACCCGCATCCCGGGCTCCAAGGCTTTCATGGCGCTGCTGTCGGACGAGCGCAACTCCCACTACTTCTCCAAGGAGCAGCAGGCGGTCCTGCGCGACGTCGTGCCCTGGACCAAGCTGGTGGAGTCCCAGCCGGTCACCTTCCATGGCGATCGGGGCGACCTGCTCGAGCTGGCGCGCAAGCACAAGGACAAGCTGGTGCTCAAGCCCACCTACTCCTACGGGGGCAAGGGGGTGGCCATCGGCCCCGAGACCGACTCGGGGACCTGGGACTCCCTGCTGCACACCGCCGCGAGCGAGCCCGGGGGGTGGACCGTCCAGGAATTCGTGCCCATCCCCGAGGCCTCCTTCCCGGTCTTCTCGCCGACCTTCAGGCTCGAGAGCTTCAAGGTCAACCTCAATCCCTACATGTTCGCCGGGCGCTACGCCGGCTCGGTCGTCCGCCTGTCCCGCAACTCGGTCATCAACGTCAGCGCCGGTGGCGCGGTCGTCCCGACCTTCACCCTCACAGACGCCGACGCCGGGGGTGTCGTCCCCATATTCACGCTGCCTCCCAAGTCAGCGCTGGAGGGGTAGCACGAGGAAACGCTCGGGGGGATGCGCCATACGGGAGGCGGCGTTGCCGACGTCGCTGCGCCGCGCCGCTCCGGGTGTGCCTGTAGTCGTCCAGGATAGCGTGACAGACGTGCATGTCGGCCCGGGGCGGGCCATATTGGAGCCATGAAGATCCACCGATCAGAGCCCACTGGAATCCTGCACACGCGTCAGGATCGCCTCTCCCCCGTCCTGGCCCTCGCCCCCCACAGCGGCCATGGTGTCCGGCCCGAGCTGCTGAGCCTGATGGCCGCCACCGACGGCGCCCGGCTGACCGAAGAGGATCCAGGCACCGATCGGCTCCTCGAGCCCTTTCCCGTGGCCCTGTGGACCGAGGTCAGTCGCTTCGAGGTCGATCTCAACCGGCACCGGCACACCTGCGCCTACACCACCCCCGAGACCTGCTGGGGCATCGATCTGTACCGCGAGCTGCCCCCGCCCGAAGCGCTCGAGCGCTCCCGATGCCGACACGACGAAGCCCGTGCAGCCATCTACGCCTTGGTGGACCAGGCCGTGGAGATCTTCGGCTACTGCGTGCTGCTCGACGTCCACTCCTACTGCTACCGGCGCGAGGATCCCGCTGCGCTGTGGTGGGAGCAGCCCGAACGTCCCGTGTTCAACCTGGGCACGCGGGGCGCGCACCCGCGCTTCGCAGCGCTGAACACGGCCTTGCTGGACGCCCTGAGGCCCCTGCGCTGGCAAGGGCGGCCCGTCACGGTCGGAGAGAACGTGGTCTTTGGGGGCGGCAGGATCCACGACGCTCTGCAGCAGCGCCACCCGGGCCGGGTGGTCGTGCCCAGCCTCGAGCTCAAGAAGATCTTCATGGACGAGTACACCGGCGTGTTCGACGAGCCCGGCTTCACCACCATGGTCCAACAGGTGAGCCAGGCCTGGGTGGCTGTGCTCGACCGCCTGCCCGAGCTGCTCGACCTGGCGGAGCGCCCCGACTTTTCCTGGCGCTGATCCAGGCTTTCCATTCCTCCGCCCCCGCGGGTCGGATGGGTATGCGCGCCCTGCTCCTTCCCCTGATCGCCCTCGCCTCTGCCTGCGGCAGCGAGCCCTCGGAGTTCCCCCCCGACGTCCGCTGCGACTGGTCCGACGAGCACCCGTTCGACTTCTACACGGCCGAGGTGGACGAGGATCTCGTTCCCCTGCCTCCCGGGGAGGTGCTGCGGGTGCAGCACGTGGTGCGAGCCAACAGGCTGGCCCTGCGGCTGGCGGGCGCTGTGGAACCGGAGCACGGCGCTCAGGTCTACCGGCTGCTGTACCGCTCCGTGGGCGTCGACGGTGAACCCGCGGTGGTCAGCGCCCGCATCGCGGTTCCCGACGCCGAGCCGCCCGCTGGGGGCTTCCCGGTGGTGGCCCACCAGCACGGCACCTCGAGCCTGGGGGATCGCTGCGCGCCCTCCAAGCTGTCCCTGACCTTCGGCTTCGAGTCCCTGCTCAACCCCCTGGCGGCCCGACTGGTGGGGGAGGGGCACATCGTCGTGATGAGCGACTACCTGGGGCTGGGCACGCCGGGGGAGCACCCCTACGTCGTGGCCGAGCCCACCGCCCAGGCCGTGTGGGACAGCGTGCACGCGGCCCATCGTTTCTGTGACGCCGGGCGGGGTGTGGTGCACCCTCCCTCGGCGGAGACCATCCTCGAGGGCCACTCCCAAGGTGCCCACGCCACCCTCGCAGCCTGGCAGGCCTGGCCCGAGCTGGCTCCCGAGCTGGAGCTGCGGGCGGCGGTGGCCATCGCGCCGCCCCCGGATCCGCTGGATCTTGCCGAGGCCATGGCCTGGGGGGAGGTCCCCACCGCGCCTGTGGTGCTGGGGCTGTTTGGCATGACACGCTGGTACCCGGATCTCGGTGGGCTGGAGCCCTGGCTGCAGCCGGAGCTGGCGGCCGACCTGCCGGGCATGATCGACGACTCCTGCGCGGCCTGGCTGGGGATCGCTCTCGACGGCGAGCCCGAGGACCTGCTCCTGCCCGCCGTGGTGGACGCCCTGCTGGACGGGGACCGCGAGGCCCTCGAGCCTCTGGCGGGGGTGCTCGAGGACGAGGCCTTGTCCCGGGGTGACGGTGAGGCCCCGCTGCTGGTGGTGGTCGGGGGCGAGGACGAGCTGTTCCCGCCCGATCTCGTGGAGGACCTGGTGGTGGGCCTGGCGAAGCGAGGCTCCCCGGTAGAGTCCCTGGTCATCGACGACGGCGCTCACCTCACGCTGCCCGCGGAGGCCGAGGAGCAGCTGCTGGACTGGCTGGCCGGGCAACCCTGAGCCGGCGTGCTACCATCGCTGGGCTCGGCCCCTCGAGGACCCCATGCGCGTGCTCTCCATCCTCTTCCTCGCCGCCGCCCTCGGCACCTCCGACGCCCAGGCCGCCACCCGCCTGGACGGTCCCTTCGACGACAGCGTGGCCGCCTACAGCCTGGTGACCAACGGCGACATGGAGTCCTACAGCGGCACTGCCCTGACCTCCTGGACCGACGGCACCGGGGGGATCCAGGGCTACGACAGCCGGAACGCCTACGCTGGCAGCGGCTCCCTGGGCCTGCTGGACCAGACCTGGACCAACACCGGCGGTGGCGTGGCCACGCGCCAGAGTGTGTCGGTCAGCCACCGCTCCTGGTACGTGCTGTCCGGCTACATCTACAACGACATCGACGGTGGGGGGAACGCCTACCTGGATTTGGCCGACGTCAGCTACACCCAGGCCGACGGCGGCAGCGGCGACTGCTCTTCCGTGTCCACCTCGGGCCACGGCGACTGGCAGTTCGTCCACTGCGAGTTCTACGTGCCCAGCGGCACCCACAGCATCACCGTGCGCACCGTGACCGACGGCACCGTGTACGCCAACTCCTATGCCTACTTCGACGAGGTGGCCGTCACCGCGTCGGGCAGCTTCTCGCCGCCCGAGAGCCTGAGCGACGACGGGGACGGCGACGGCTACAGCGAGGTGGACGGCGACTGTGACGACGCCGACAGCAGCCTCTCTCCCGGCGCCACCGAGTACTGCGACGGCGTCGACAACGACTGCGACGGCAGCACGGACGAGGACAGCGCCGCCGACGCTGGCACTTGGTACGCCGACGATGACGGGGACGGCTACGGCGATGCTTCGAGCACCACCGCCGCCTGCAGTCAGCCCAGCGGGTACCTGTCCGACGACAGCGACTGCGACGACAGCGATCCGGCGGTCCACCCGGGGGCCAGCGAGAGCTGCAACGGCGTGGACGACGACTGCGACGGCAGCACGGACGAGGACTCGGCTGTAGACGCCAGCACCTGGTACGCGGATGACGATGGTGATGGCTTCGGCGATGCTTCGAGCACCACCGCCGCTTGCTCGCTGCCCAGCGGCTACAGCTCCGACGCCACCGACTGCGACGACAGCGACCCTGCCGCCTACCCTGGCGCCGACGAGTACTGCGACGGCCACGACGACGACTGCGACGGCAGCGTGGACGAAGACACCGCCGTGGATGCCGCCACCTGGTACGCCGACGGTGACGGCGACGGCTACGGCGACGCCTCTAGCACCGCGACCGCCTGCTCGGTGCCCAGCGGGTACGTCTCTGGCTCCACCGACTGTGACGACGGAGACGCGGCGGCGTACCCAGGGGCCGACGAGTACTGCGATGGCAACGACGACGACTGCGATGGCAGCGTGGATGAGAGCACCGCAGTGGACGCTGCGACCTGGTACGCCGACAGTGACAGCGACGGCTACGGCGATGCCTCGAGCAGCTCCGTGGCGTGCTCGGCGCCCAGTGGTCACGTGTCGGATGCCACCGACTGCGACGACAGCGACGCCGCGGCCTACCCCGGCGCCGACGAGTACTGCGACGGCCACGACGACGACTGCGATGGAGATGTGGACGAGGACAGCGCTGTGGACGCCAGCACCTGGCACCCGGACCGAGACGGCGACGGCTACGGCGACGCCAGCACCTCGGCCAGCGCCTGCAGTGCCCCCAGCGGCAGCATCGCCGACGGCTCGGACTGCGACGACTACGACTCCGCCGTGTACCCGGGCACCGACGAGTACTGCGACGGCTACGACAACGACTGCGATGGGCGGGTGGACGAGTCCGATGCCGTCGACGCCTCCACCTGGTACGCCGACAGCGACGGCGACGGCTACGGCGACCCCTCCGTCACATACACCGCCTGCGATCAGCCCCCCAACACCACCACCGACACCACCGACTGCGACGACAGCCTGGTCTCGGTGTACCCCGGCGCCCCCGAGACCTGGTACGACGGCATCGACCAGGACTGCGACGGCAACGACGACGACCAGGACGAGGATGGCTGGAGCATCGAGGACGACTGCGACGAGGGCAATCCCTACATCAACCCCGGCGCCATCGAGGTCTGGTACGACGGCGTCGACCAGGACTGCTCCGGGGGCTCCGACTACGACTACGACGGTGACGGCTACGACAGCGCCAGCCACCACGGCGACGACTGCGACGACGCGGACGACAGCGTCTACCCCGAGGCCCCCGACGAGCCCTACGACGGCGTGATCAACGACTGCGACGCCAGCGACGAGTACGACGCCGACGGCGATGGCTACGACAGCGACGCCTACGGTGGCACCGACTGCGACGACGCCAGCTCCGAGGTCAACCCCGAGGGCACCGAGGTCTGGTACGACGGCATCGACCAGGACTGCGACGGCAACGACGACGACCAGGACGGCGACGGACACCCCGTGGACAGCGACTGCGACGACACCGACGAGACAGTCTGGGAGGACTGTGATCCTGTCGTGGACACCGGCGACAGCGACGATCCGAGCGACACCGACTTCATCCCCGGCGACAGCGGCGAGAAGCTGGGCGGGCGCTACGTCGGGGGCGGTGGGTTGCGCTGTGGGCCTGCGGGCGTGGCGGGCCTCTGGCTGGCCCTCCTCGGCGGATTGATCGGCCTTGTGCGAAGGCGTCTGTAGGGGCGGGGTTTACCCCCGCCCGTCAGGAGGTCGAGCCCTCGATCGGCGGGAGCACATGAAGTGCTCCCCTACATCCCGGCCGGTCTCCCCTTGACTCGTCCCGCAACCGTGGCTTGCCTCTAGGAGCGCCTTGGTTACCCTTGCGCCGGAGACCACCATGGCCATCCTCGAGATCATCCACGCCCCCGACCCTCGCCTCTCCGAGAAGTGCCGCCCCGTGCGGCCCGACGAGATCACGGACGAGCTGCGCGCGTTCGTCAGCGACATGGCCGAGACCATGTACGCCGCGCCCGGTGTGGGCCTGGCCGCGCCTCAGGTGGGTGACCTCCGCCGCTTCCTGGTGGCCGATCCCGGTGGCCAGGACAACGACGGCAAGCGCGGCGTGGACCTGCTGGCCATGATCAACCCCGAGATCGTCGATTCGGCCAAGGAGCAGTACAAGGCCGAGGAAGGCTGCCTGTCCGTGCCCGAGCTGTGGGAGACCTTCAGCCGTCCCCGCTGGGTCGATGTCCGCTGGCTCGACGAACATGGCGAGACGCAGCAGCGTCGCTTCGAGGACTTCGCCGGCGTGGTCATCCAGCACGAGATGGACCACCTCGACGGTGTCACCATCCTCCAGCGGGTCTCCCGCTTCAAGCGCTCCCGCTACCTGCGCGCCCGCAAGAAGGCGCGGCAGCGGGGGGCATAGCCTTCGGGGGTCCCGCCATGCGCGTGGTGTTCATGGGGACGCCGGCCTACGCCGTGCCCACCCTCGGGGCCCTGCTGGGCTCGCGCCACGAGGTCATCGCTGTGGTGGCCCAGCCTGACCGGCGTGCCGGCCGTGGCCGCAAGCTCATCTCGCCCCCCACCGTCTGCCTGGCAAAGGAACACGGCGTGCGCACCATGCAGCCCCGGGGTGTGCGCTCCGGCCCCTTCCCGCCCAACTTCGTGGCCCTCGAGGCCGACGTGGCGGTGGTGGTCGCCTACGGCCGCATCCTCACCCCCACGCTGCTGGGGGCCCCCAAGCTGGGCTGCGTGAACGCCCACGGCAGCCTGCTGCCCAAGTACCGCGGAGCCGCCCCCATCCAGTGGTCCATCGCCCGGGGGGAGGCCGAGACCGGCGTCACCACCATGCTGATGGACCGGGGGCTCGACACGGGTGACATGCTCCTCGAGCGTACCCTCCCCATCGGCCCCGACGAGACCGCGGCGCAGCTCGCCGTGCGCCTGGCCGAGCTGTCCGCCGAGCTGGTGCTCGAGACCCTCGAGCAGCTCCACGACATCCAGCCGCGGCCCCAGGACCACAGCGCCCACACCATGGCCCCCATCCTCACCAAGGCCGACGGTCGCATCGACTGGTCCTGGCCCGCCCAGCGCATCCACGACCTGGTGCGGGGCATGAACCCCTGGCCCATGGGCCAGGCCGAGTTCCGCGGCCAGCCCATCCGGGTGCACCAGACCCGGGTGATCGAAAACTTCGACGTGGGCGATGCCGCTCCCGGCACCGTGGTCCAGGCCCGCAAGCGCCTGCTGGTGGCCACAGGTGATGGCGCCCTCGAGATCGTCCAAGCCCAGCCCGCCAACCGTCGCTGCCTGCTGGCTGCGGCCTTGATCTGCGGCCAGCGCATCGCGGCCGGAGAGGTGTTCGCATGACCTGTCCCCTCGTCGCCCCCTCGATCCTGAGCGCCGACTTCGCCCGCCTGGGCGAGGAGATCAACGACGTCGCCGCCAAGGGAGCCGACTGGATCCATGTCGATGTGATGGACGGTCACTTCGTGCCCAACATCACCATCGGCCCGCTGGTGGTCGCTGCGGCCCGCAGGGTCACCGACCTGCCCCTGGACGTGCACCTGATGATCGAGCACCCCGACCGGTACCTGGCCGACTTCGTCGAGGCCGGCGCCGACTGGCTGGTGGTCCATGCCGAAGCCGTGCCTCACCTGCACCGCAGCGTGCAGTACATCAAGCAGTTGGGGGTCAAGGCCGGCGTGGCGCTCAACCCTCACACCCCCGAGTCCGTGCTCGACTACGTGCTGGCTGACCTGGACCTGGTGCTCGTGATGAGCGTCAACCCGGGTTTCGGCGGCCAGAGCTTCATCGAGGCCACCCTGCCCAAGATCGGCCGCATCCGCGAGCGCATCGACGCCCTGGGCCTGCCCACCCTCATCGAGGTCGACGGCGGGGTCAAGCCCGCCAACGCCCAGCGGGTGGTGGACGCCGGAGCCCACGTGCTGGTGGCCGGCTCGGCCGTGTTCGGTGCCGACGACCGGGCCGCCGCCATCCGCGGGGTGGGCTGCAGGGGCTGATGCCCAAGCTCTTCGCCATCGCCGACCTGCACCTGTCGTTCGCGCGTCCCAAGCCCATGGACGTGTTCGGAGACGCCTGGTCCCACCACGTGGAGCACCTGCAGGAGGCGTGGTGTGAGCGGGTAGGGAAGCGGGACCTGGTGCTGGTGGCGGGCGACATCTCTTGGGCCATGCGCCTGCCCGAGGCCCTGCCGGACCTGGAATGGATCGATCGTCTGCCCGGGCGCAAGGTGCTGATTCGCGGCAACCACGACTACTGGTGGGGCAGCATCGGCAAGCTTCGCGGGCTGGAGCTCGAGAGCCTGCACTTTCTGCAGTACGACGCGGTCCGCTTCGGGAACCTGGCCGTGGCGGGCACCCGGCTGTGGGACCTGCCCGAGGTGGTCTGGCCCCAGGAGCGCAAGCCCATGCCGGACGGGGTGCGCAGCGGGCGCCGGACCTCGGCCGCCGAGGACCGCAAGATCGTGGAGCGCGAGCTGCACCGCCTCGAGCTGTCCCTGGGCCGGTTGCCCGGGGATGTGGAGCACCGCGTCGCCATGCTGCACTATCCCCCCATCAGCGACGACGGTCGCCCCTCGCGGGCGTCGCGCCTGCTGCGGGACCACGGCGTCCAGCTGTGCGCCTACGGCCACCTGCACTCCCTGGGCCGCTTGCCCCGCACCGGCGCCGACTGCGTGCTGGACGGTACGCGCTACGTGCTGGTCGCTGGGGACTGGCTGGGGTTCCGGCCGATGGAGCTTTCGAGCTTCGAGGAGTAGCGAGCGGGGCGGGGTCCAGGCCGTGCGCAACTCGGTACCATCACACCAAGGGTGTGCACTTGCGCACGCCTTCCTGGCGAGAACCGTGCGCAACCCGGCACCCTTGGGCCCAGGGTGACTACTTGCGCACGCTTTCGCCGCGATCACCGTGCGCAACCCGGCACCCTCACGCCAAGGGTGGCCAGTTGCGCACGCGGTAGGGCGAGAACTCGAGCAGCCCTTGACGACTCCAGGGCCTCCGGCTAATCCGGGGGGGCTTCGGGGTGTAGCGCAGTCTGGTAGCGCGCCTGCTTTGGGAGCAGGAAGTCGGCGGTTCGAATCCGCCCACCCCGACCATGCGATTCCCCGCTTTCTTCTTGAGGAAGCGGGGATAATCTATCAGGGGGTCGGGTCGGCGGTGGGCGAACTGTCTAGCAGAACTGTCTAGCATTTCCGATCACGGGGATCTCGGCGCGCTAGTCAGGCTCCGCCTGGATGCGCCGGCCGCGGTGGCAGCGGCACCTTGGTGAGGCGGTGAGATGGAGCTCCATCCGTCCACCGGGGGCGCGTCAGCGATCCTGTCCACGGTCTCGAAATGCAAGCCCAAGTTGAGGACGACAGCGGTCTTCTCTCCGTAGACTGTGAACATGACCGAGACGGCATCCAAGTTCGACGGATTCCACAGCCAGGTGAGCTGGCTGCTCAAGCATGTCTACGAGGGCAGCCAGGCTGCGCTCGCAGCGGATGCTGAGGTTGATGACGCGACGGTCTATCGGTGGGTCGAAGGCATCGTGCGCCGGCCGCATCGACGGAATCGAGAGCGCATCGCGGAGCTGATGGTGAAACGAACGGGGCGCGCGCGGGTTGCAGCTGCCTTGGAATCCCTTGGAGGACCCGATGACGATCCCTCCCTCTGACCAAGTCCTGCGCGCAGCCTTGACCCTCCGTCAGCGGGGAAGTCCTATGGCACCCGCCTTGCGGCGGGGGACACGGGTCGTCCTGGCCCGGATGAACGCCCGGTCCAGGCGGACCGGATCGGTGTGGAAGCAGCTCTACATGAGGAGCCTTCGAGCGCATCCTCGCGGCGTTGAACCCGAGGTGCTCGATGCTGCCTTCCGGCACATCTTCCATTTGGTCGGCCGCGGGCAGTGGCCCAAAGCCAGCCAGCTCTCCACGCTGGTTGCCAGCCAGATCGCAGCGGGAGCTTCGCCCAGTGCAGCGGTCCAGGCCGGCTTGGCGATCCTCGACCAGCAGCGAGTCATGAACCAGATGGTCCAGCAGTGGTGTCGGCTTGGCAAAGCTCTGTACCGACCCGATCAGGTGCTTCCGTTCCTGCGCCCGAGTCTCGTGCCAGCACCGCACATTCCGCAGATCCTTCGGCTCGAGAGCCTCGCCACGTGGGTCGTGAGGCGGATCGCCTACCAGTCCGACCATCGGAAGTGGGGTTGCCCCGACTTCTGGCAATCGCCTCTCTGGACGCTGTGGGACGGCACTGGTGACTGCGAGGACATGAGTCTCGTCCTTTGGTCGGCCGCTCGCTGGGTGGGCTTGCCCCCTGGTCGGCTCGCGATCGGGACCTACAATGGCGAGGGCCATGCGTGGGTGGAGTTCCACGAAGTGGGCTTGTGGGCGGAAGCCACCAGTGGCACCGTCGGTCGGCTTGGGTGGGGGCCGAGCCCGTACCGAGCTGCGCTGTATGTGTACCCGAGCCGCTGCGAGTTGGCCGTGGGCTGTTCGTAGGAGAACGAGGGCTCGGAAACTAGCCGGAGTACACCTCCGGCTTCTCCTGCCGCCCCCTCCCCACATCCGTCCCGCGCATCGCGTCGTGCACGTGGGCGCTGGTGATGGGAGTGTAGATCTGGAACAGGGCAAGCGTGATCAGGAGGCCGTTGGCGCCAGCTGGTGGACCTCGCCCTCGTCCCCGTCCTCAGCCTCCGGCTCCTCCGGCCGCCCCCTGCCCACCCCCGTCCCCCGCATCGCCTCGTGCATGTGGGCGCTGGTGACGTGGGTGTAGATCTCGTCGAGCATCTCGCCGCTCTGCCAGCCGCCCAGCTCCATCAGGGTCCAGCGGTCCACGCCGGCCATGGCCATGCGGGAGGCCCAGGCATGGCGGAGGGCGTGGGGATGCAGGCGCGGCAGGCCGATGGCCTGGCTGGCGCGGGCCAGGGCCTTGGAGAAGCTCTTGCGCGGCTGGCTGGCGTCGCGCGGGGACGGGAAGATCCACCCCTGGGCGGGCCGGCCGAGGCGCAGGTGGAGCTCGGCCAGCTCCTGGCGTAGCTCCGGGGTGAGGGGGATGCGGCGGTCGCGGCGGGTCTTGGGCTGGAAGCCCACCTCGGGGCGGGGGCAGACCAGGATGGAGCCCAGGCCGCCGTCGTACCAGTCCACGTCTTCCCAGGTGCGGGTGAGCAGCTCGCTGCGCCGCATCCCGGTGTTCAGCGCCATGAGCACCACCAGGTAGGTCAGATGGTCCCGGCGGGCCGGCGGCCTGCCGCGCGTGACCCGGTGGGGCTGCTGGTCGGGAGGGTGTAGCTCGCTGAGCAGCTCCTCCACCTTCTCGGGCGTGAGCTGTCGGATCAGGGCCTTCATGTCCTTGCGATCCGTGTCCTTCACGCTGGGCAGGTCCGGCAGCTCGTCCAGCAGCTCGCAGCGCACCGCGTGCTTCAAGGCGGCCTTGAGCAGCCGCAGCTCGAGCTGGATGGTGCGGGTCTTGCGGCCGTCCTGCTTGCGCGCGGTCACGTAGCCGTCCACGACCATGAAACGGATCTCGTCCAGGCGCAGCGAGCCCATGCGCGCCTCGAGGTTCTTCGCGGCTGTCTTGGCGGCGGCGTGGGTCTTGGGCGCCTTGTCCCGCTCGACGATGGGGAGGTAGATCTGCTGGAGCAGGTGCTCCAGGGTGGCGGGCTCACGCCTCGGGCTCGCCGGCTCCTGCGCTGGCGTCGAGGAGCGCACGGAAGGCGGCGGCTCCACGAGCCGGCCGCGGGCGTGCTCCCCCTCGAGCACGGTCTTCAGGCGCTTGGCCTCCCTGGCCCCCACGAAGCCCAGGCTGCGGGTCTGGGTGCAGCCGTGATCGTCGCGCCAGGCCAGGCTGTAGTAGATCTCCTTGCGCCCGGTCTCGCGGTTCTTGCGCCTCTTCTTGACCAGCCAGGCCATGGTGACCTCCGTCGGTGCGGAGCAGGGCGGCCTCGGCGCGCTCGATGTGGATGCGCCAGAAGCGGCCTTCCTTGTAGGCGGCGCCGTCGAGGACACCGTCGCGGATGAGGGTGCGGAGCTTCCCGGGGCCCATGCCCAGGTGGTCCGCGGCGTCCTTGAGGTTGAGCCAGGGAGCGGGTGCCGCGGGGGGTGGGACACCGTCGTTGTTCGGCGCCACCGTCATCGATCCCGGGCTCGAACGGCCCCCACCGCGCAACGCCAGGAGGCAAGCTCCGCAGGTGACCTTGTCGACGCTGATGGTCAGCTCGTCGGGGATTGGCACCCTGCCGCAGGCCGCGCGGCTGAAGGACAGACCGGCCGCCAGGCTGCGGGTGAGGGCGTCGGGATCGGTGAAGTGAAGGGCCATCGAGATTCGTCCTGACAATATCTATTGTCAACCGTCAGGCTCAGCAAGCACGCTCGCGGGCTCTCTCGCGATAGGAGGGCCTCTCCAGGGCGAGGAACGTCATGCGAACGAGGAGAGACGAGGTCATCCATCTGCTGTTGGTGGGTTCTGCCGCCAAGCTCGAGGTGGGGATGACCCTGGAGGCTGGTCGGCTTCTCGAGCGCGCCCTGCGGAAGTCCTTGGAGCCCGAGCCGCTGCCAGGCCCCTGGTCGGCGCTGGCGGCGTACCGGCTCGCGCTCGTCGAGCTGCGGCGTGACCTCGACCCCGCACAGCTCGAGCGGGTTCTGGGGCTGCTCGACCAGGCTGCGAGCTCTGAGATGCTGGGTCCGTGGCCGGCGCTCTATCGGCTGGCGGCGATGTCGCGGTTGGGTACGTCTCGCGAGGCCTTGGTGGACGGGATGCAGCGCGTTCAGCAGCTCCTCCGAGCTGAGCCCCGAGCTCGATCCCACGGAGAGTGGGGGCTGCTGGGGGCCACCGCGGGTGGGCGAGCCGAGACGATGCTGGAGTTCTACGGGCTGTGCCACGGCATCGGCATCGAGGTGGAACGGGATCGGCGGCGGACATCATCCGCGCCTGCGGCCGAGGAGTTCCGCTGGATGCTCGTGGGTCCTGCAGTCGGTCTCCGGACACCTATGCTGCCGCGCTCGCTGGCCGTGGCCGAGTTCGAAGCGTACCAGGCGAGTATGGCGGGCACGGAGCAGCTCTACTTCGCCCTACCCGCACAAGGGACCGCCTGGATGAGCCTCGCGGGTGGTGAGCCCGAGCCCAGCCACCCCCAGGGGCTTCGCCTCCTCACGCGCTTGTTGAACGAGCGACCCATGCCCTCCGATGAGCTTCGGCGGCTCGTCGTAGGCCCGGACGCGGGTACTGCTGCCTGGGACAAGGCCAGGAGCCGACTCAACAAGCGGCTTGGGGCGATGCTCGGCATGCGCGGCTCGGCGTCCATCCTGCAGGACGGACAGGGCCGCTGGGTCCTCTCTCCGACGCTCTGTGTTCTCGGCCTCGTGGACAAGGCTGCGCTCGATCCTGCGGTCCGGCGGCGTGGGCGAGGGGGGTGGAGGGATGACGAGCGGCCGATCGGGTACCGCAAGAACAGCTCTTGAGAACGATCGCCCTGTCGATCAGCGCCTCCCGCTGAACAGGACGCGCATCCACGACGGTTTAGGCCCGGTCCTTCACCACCCGGTACCGCTGCCGCGGTGAGCGCGCTGCCCGCTCGGTCGTCATCACCCGGCCCTTGTCCCTCAACTCCTTGAGCGTGACCGCGACCGTTGGTTCCGGAATCCCCAAGGCTTCGGCGATCTCCTTCTTCGACGCCGACTCCCGTCTGCGCAGGTACTCCACCAGGCGCTCCTCTCTGACCGCGGCTGCCGATCCTCTCGTCTTGCTCTGACGCTCCGCGCCAGGCGTGTCCAGCTCCAGGCTCAGCTGGCGATCGACGATCAAGCTGGCGCGCACGGCAAGACCCCGTCGCTCGATCTCCAATCGCATCCCGATGGCCCGCGCGTGAAGCCTGGCTCTCTCCAGGCCCATGCCCTGCTGTCGGCACAGGCCAAGGCGGGCCATGAGGGCGTGCAGGCCAGGGTTGGGGATGCGGGCCGATGGATCGGACGTGGGGTCAGCCTGCTCGTCCTCGGGGCCCGCCCATGCGCCGGGGCTGGTGACGACGATGCGGTCGGGGTGACAGGACACCTTGACCGGCTCGTCCTCCTTGCCTGGGTAGTGACGGTGCGTGACCGCGTTGACCAGGATCTCCCGGAGAGCGTGGGCGGCGTAGCTACTGTCCCGATGGAGGAAGGGCTGCTCCACCGACAGGTCGTCCACGATGGCGTCGATGGCGATGGGCAGCGGCGGTTCCAGTGTCCTTCTCTCGACAGGTTCGAGGTCGTGTCTGACGACGGTCCGCGGGTCCGCGTGGTACCGCTCGACCACGATGGTCCAACAGGGAGGCACGGCGGGGAAGGTGCCTCGCACGAGGCAGAGCAGGGCGCCGAGGGTCAGCTCGCCCTGGTCGCCCACCACCCCTGCCGCCCGAAGGGCCGGCGCGCCCTCCAGCCCGGCTCGGCGCAGCAGGCCTGTGTGCAGATGCTGGATGCCAGTGCCTTCCAGGGCCAGGCGACTCGCGTCCGCGAGCCCCTGCGTTTGGTCGTAG
Source organism: uncultured Enterobacterales bacterium (assembly GCA_964532635.1). Lineage (GTDB taxonomy): Bacteria > Myxococcota_A > UBA796 > UBA796 > JAFGLY01 > CALDOK01. The sequence continues at coordinate 15,770 of CAZHIK010000005.1, read as the reverse complement.
TCGACGATCTCGCCCTCGCATCCATCGGGCTCGGCTGACTCCAGGACCAGCGCGACCCATGGGTCCCGTGGGTTGGCGCTGGGCACGACCCGCAGCATGGCTCCGTCCAGCTCGATCTCGCAGGCCTGGACAGTGGGCGCCAGGCCAGGATCCAGTGTGAAGGGGTACCAGTGACGGCCTGGGTCGAGGCCCATGAACCCGATGGCGGGAGGACCGCGCTCCAGTAGCTTCGCGGTGAGCAGGGTAGAGTCGGTCAGTCCCATGCCAGGTACGGCGAGCACAGCGATGCCAGGCTGTTCCTGCCTTCGAAGTCCCAAGATGACCTGAAAGGGATCGATGGCTGCCATGAGATCCTCGGTGACAATCGACAGCTTACATGAGATATTATGCTAAGACAGCGAATTAGACCGTTTCTTCGAAAACATGCCGCCTTCCTACTCATCCGGATCTCCCACCTTCCCATCTCCCCTGCGCCAGTACCGGGGGGATCGGTGGCTCGATGTGCGGGAGGAGCTCGCCCGGGATCTCGTGCCGCTCCATCACGAAGCGCTCGCGGGGCTGGCCAGGCTGCACGGCTGGGCCGGCGGTCCCCCAGAACAGGGCGACGAGCTGGCCGTTCAGCTCGTCCTCGCGGCGCAGCCGCCACAGGGCTGGCCAGCGCGCCTCTCTCCCATCTCCTACCGGCTTCATGCCATCGACGGCTCCGGGAGCATCGCGGCGAACGAGCACTGGACCGTGGACCCCAACCGCGCCGATCTGGGCTGCAGCAGCTTCGAGCGGCTGGCGCGCGATCGCTTGTCCAGGCTCCCGCGACCCCATCAGGGCTCCATCATCATCCACGCCGAAGCTGCGCTTCAACAGAAGCTGCTCACGCAGGGCAGGGTGACCGTGGCAGTGGGCATCCCGCGGCCCAGGCCGCTCGGCTCCCGCGAACAGGTGGAGTTGGCCCGGATTCGCGCGCAGGAGATGCGGCACAAGGAAGAAACCATGGTGGCGATGATGATGTACCAGCCTGGCGTCGTGGGAGCGGCCGCGTCGGCCCTCGAGGTCGCCAGGAGCATCGACTTTCCGCCGCCCACCGCGCCCCCGCCCGCGGATCAGCAGGCGCAAGAGGAGGAGATTAAGGGTCTCGTGCGAATGGGCGCCAAGTTGGTGAAGGCCGCCGCGATGCCGCCCCAGCCAGCCGCCCCTACCGAGGGTGAGCCTCCGACAGAGCCTCCTGCGAAGAAGAAGCTCTTCGACGGCTGGGGACTGGACGACTGAATCGATGGCTGGCGGGGACAGAGGGCACCGCGCTCGGACCGTCCGCCATGCCGGCCTCCTCAATCGAACTCCATCACCTCCACCGCAAATCCCTCCAAGCGGCTGCACTGCACCCTGCTCCCGCGTCCGCGGAGTAGAAGGAACACCACCTCCAGCCCGGCCTCCCTCACGCGATCGGAGAGCAGACCGGTCTCGAATCCGAACTCCCCGTCGCTGAGCACCAGAACACGACGAAAGCCCTTGGCGATAGCGTGCTCGACCACAGGCTCGATGCGAGTGCCGCCATCGGTGGGCATCGTGCCGTTCATCACGTCGGCTCGGCTTGCCTCGCGGACCTGGGTGCTCCAGACCCACACGGGTTCAGCCAGCTGCTCTCCGAGCACGCGGACCAGGCTGCCGTACCAGTTGCGCTCGGCGGACATGGAGCCCGACACGTCCAGGTACAGGTGGACCATCAACTTCGGCTCGATGGGCGGTGTGCGGCGATGCTCGTAGACGATGGGGGTGATGCCTGCGGCGCGCAGGATCTGCTCCCGACGACCGGGGGACGGGACGATGTTTCGGTCCTGGACAGGCGGTGGCGGCTCGCCGTCCTCCAGCCAGGGCTGGAGCGCTCGCTGGGCTGCCGCGCGGAAGCGCTCCATCAGCTTCGCGGGGGCGGGCTCCGGGTCCAGGTCCAGGTTGTCCTGGTGCCGGCTGCGGCTCCAGCCCCACGCTCGAGACCAGCGGTTGCTCTTGGCGCGGTCTCGCCGGGAGTGGTCGCCGATCACGGGGACGAGCCGCCAGCCCGCGTGGTGCTGGTCGCGACCCAGCAGGCGGATGAAGCGCAACAGCCAGGAGCGAGCCTCCTGAGCCTGACACCAGCCGTCCAGGTAGGCACGGACGAAGGCCTCGGGGCGGTCTACGCCCGGTAGGCGGGCGAAGTGGGCTTGGAGGACGGACTCGACCCGGGCGCGCGTGATGCCGCACCTGTTGATCTCCGCTGCGAGCCGCCGCAAGGTGCGACCCGCGAAGACCTTCGCCTCGGGATCCTCGGCCGCCAGCTGGTCGATGACGTCCGTCGGGGGGCGGAGCAGGAGCTCGGGGAAGCGATCGTGGCGGTACAGGCGTCCGAGGATGCCGGGCGTCGGTTCGATCAGCCCGCGCAGGATGTTGCTGTTGACCTGGAGGTCCATGCCGACGTTGATCACCGCGTCCGGGACGCCGGGGACGCGCGGGATGCTGCCGTGGTCGCAGATGACATGCTGGGTCTCGTGCGCGGCGACGAACAGTGCGTCGATCCTGTCCTGGACCTCTCGGGTGATGAAGTCCTCGTTCACGCGTAGGATGCACTGTCGGTTGCCGAGGGTGATGCTCAGCGTGGCGGTATCTGGGTCGGACCGAACGACGCTGCGGGCCAGCACCTCCATCACCACCCCCAAGGGGCCCTGGGCATCCTCGTCCACGGGCGCCGAGAGGGCGGCCTCCAGGAGTTGGTGGACGTCCATCAGGCGGCCAGGCAGCGGGGAAGCACTCCCATCAACCACTCGGCTCGACCCGCGCGGCAGCTTACGTCGAAGGGATCGAGGCAGTGCGCGTGGGGCACGAAGATGCGGCCGTTGTACGCCCGACCCAGCACAGCGAGGGCTTCTGCGGGCTCGGTGATCATCGGGAGGTCCAGGGGGCGGCCTTCGTGGTCCACCAGCGGCACGGGCTCTGTGGTGGGGATGAGGATGGCCGGCTTGGTGCAGGCCGCTGGAACCGCCGCTGCGGGCCTGCGAGGACGATCGTCGAGGCTCGGGCGCCGCAGCAGGAAGCGCACGTCGAGATCGGCCAGGGGACGCAGAGGCTCGGTGGTGGCTCGCATCCAGCCCTGGGCCTCCACGCGGTCGAGCAGTCGCGCCGGGATGGCCTCGATCGATGGGGCGTAGCCCGCCTGCGATCCGTCGTACCAGCCGTACCAGGTGCCAGGCGGATTGCGGCGCAGGTGCAGCGGCTGGGGAACCCGGTGCCGGCCGAGCGTGAGGTAGCGATCCACCACGGCTGCCGAGACCACCCCGGTGCGGTGGATGCGGTCCATCCACCAGTCGCGTTCACCGATGGTGACGCGCACGAGCCGGATGTCGGTGCCCTCCGGCAGCAGCGCCATGCCCCCATTGGGGAGCTTGCGGCCCAGAGGCATGCCCTCGACCTCCTGGCCCATCAGCCAGGCCCGCTCCAGCAGCTCGCCCAGCTCGGCCATGCTGGCCTCGTCGAAGGGGCGGCCCTGCAGCCAGGTGGCCAGCACCGTGCCCTTGGTGGGACGGGCGGCCCGTAGCAGGTACTGGGTCAAGCGGGTCGCGCTCCTGGAGACCACCAGGCCCTTGAGGCGACCGAAGCCCTCCAGGTCGAGGGTGGCTGGCTTCAGGCTGCGAACCCCGCGACGGCCCCAGGGCGACCGGCGACCACGGTTGAGCTCGACCGAGCCTTCCAAGGAGATCAGATCCTTCTCCAGCGCCTCGTCCACCGGCATCTGTGCGACACCCAGGCGCCAGACCTGGACACCTTCCCATACGTCGTGGACTTCGAGTCCTCGGATGCGGGCCATGGCTACTCCTCCTCATCCTGGGCGTGCTGCTGCTCGGTCTCGAGCAGCCGGTAGGCTTCCTTGGCCGCCCGCGTGAACGCGGCCTGTGCCTTCGGGGCCTCGAAGGGGGTGTCGCTGCCGGGATGGCCCTTGCGGCTCGCCTCCAACGCCAGGCGCAGGGCCAGGGCATCTCGCGGGCCGACGACGTGCTGGTAGGTGTTCAGGGTGTACAGCAGCTCCTCGATCGCCATGGTCTCGCTGCGGGAACCGATGCCTGCCACCCGATCGGCCCAGGACAGGGCCCGAGCCACCACTGCGGCGGGTACGTCCTCGCGGCCCAGCAGCGAGCGCACGACGCGCAGTCCCTCGGCCATGGCTCCCACGCGTCGTTCGGTGTCATCGGCCCCGGCACGTCCGAAGACCTGGCCCAGCAGGTAGCCGTGTTCGTCCTCGCTCATGTCTGCTGCGCGCTCGGCGTAGCGGTCGATCAGCGCGCCGAGATCCTCTTCTCCGGCGTCGGGAACGCGCAGCCCCAGGTCGCGCGCCTGGGCGCCACCGAAGGCCACGCGCCAGGCCGCGGCGTGGGTGCCTGCCAGGCGCGTGAAGTCCACAGTCGGTTCGCTCGCCACCCAGGGCAGCGAGAGGCAGAGCACCCGAAAGACGAGCTGGTAGTCGTCGTCGTGCCAGCGATAGCCGCGGCGAGCCAGGGCCAGGGCGGTCATCAGGTTGCGCCACACCATGCCGAGCCGTCGGCCGTCGAGGTAGCCGGTGGGGCTGACCTGTTCGATGGTCTCGCTGATCTCGAGGACATAGCGGGTGGCGGCGGGGCCCAGATCGCGGATGGTCGCGGGCAGCTCCTCGCGTCCCGAGTCGATGATGGTTCGCGCGATGGCGCCGGCCTCGTCGTAGTCGGGAGGCGTGCTGTGGAAGGCGTTGGCCAGCGGTGCGTCGCTCTCGCCTACGGAGCGGATGATGCGCTCGCGGTCTACGCGGCTCATCTCCTGGATGGTCGGCATCAAGGTCAGCAGTCCGAAGCGGCCCACCAAAGCCTCGTCCAGCGGGTGCGAGCCGGGGCCGGGGGGATTCCCGGTCGCGGAGCAGAGCTGCAGGCCCGCGATGGGCGTGCCCATGACCGAGAAGTCCCGGAGGACATCGAAAAGCTTGCCCTGCAGGCCGGGGACAACGCGCGGCAGCTCGTCGAAGACCAGGGCCTGCTTGCCCCAGATGACATGGGGGGCCTCTTGCCAGGCCCACTCGCCCTCGGCCAGGGCCTTGGCGTTGGGCCACCCCGCCAGATCCTCGAGCTGGGTGCTCATGGCCAGGTTGTAGACGCCAGTGCTCAGCTTCAAGGAACGGTAGAAGCTGACGAGGACACGGGACTTTGCAGAACCGCGATCACCGACGAGGTAGTACGGGACTCCGGTGATGGCGTGGATGGAGAGGGGCAGCTCCAGGGACTCAAGGCCGTGGAGGCCCATGTGCGCGAGAAAGTGGAGGGCAGGTGCCTGGGCGTCGGCGCCGCGGCTGGCGTCGGGCGCACCGGTGGCCGCGCCCCGCAGGGCGAGGGGGTCGAGCATGGTCGCGGTCCTGGCAGAGCGGTGAGGTGGGACGGGCTGACAAAAAAGTAATCGGTATTGTCAGGATGTTCAACCGTGCGGGCGGGAGTTGCCGTTAGGCCCGGTGTGTTCCTGGCCCTTTGCTGCTTGTCCTCGTTGTTCTTCCCCGACATGGAGCCACCCCCATCGCTGGGCTACCTGATGCTCCATGACCCGCCCGACGGACGACACCAGGCTGCGCCTGTTCGCCTACACGCAGGCCGACCACCGACATCGCTACCTGGCGATGCTGGCGCGCTTCGACGAGGAGCGTGAGCGCAGCCGACTGCAGCTCGCTCCATCCGATCTCGTCGGCGACGATCCTCTCCCAGGTAGCGAGGACGAAGCCTTGGCCGGGCTCGATCAGCTCCACGGCTGGGGGCTGCTCGACCGGCTGCAGGATGACCGCCGGGTCCGCACCATCGCCGAGTACCGTCGGCGCCGGTCGGTCTACCAGGTGACCGAGCTGGGCTGGCTGGCATGGCGAGCTGTGGGCCAGGTGCTCGAGGCCGAGCCTGGCGAGGCCGAGCTGCGTAAGCTGGTGCTCGCGCGGGTCGAGGACGATCTGGACAGGCTCGCCGATGCCGTCGAGAGCGAGGACGGCGAGCGGGTCGAGGATCTGTTGGCGGCCATCCATGGCACCCTTCAGAATCTGGCCGAGCACGCCGCTCGCTTCACCCTGGCCACCAGCGAGCTGGCAGCGGCGTGGGAGGCCGATCCGGAGTCCTTTCTCGCCCACAAGAACCTGCTCATTGGCCACCTGCATGGGTTCCTGACAGCGCTCACGGCCCATCAGCCTCGCATGGCAGCCGCGACCGTGGCCCTGGACGAGAAGGCAGACTCTCTGCTCGGTCTGGCGGCGGACAGCAGGGTGGCCTTGATGGGGCCCGACAAGGCTCGGACCCAGGTCGAGCGCCACTGGTAAGGGGTGCGGGCCTGGTTCGTCGATCAGCCTCACCAGCCGTCTCAAGCGACCCTGCTCCAGGCACGAACCAACAGGGCGATCCGGGACTTGGCGGTGCTGCTGAAGCGCGTGCTGGAGGCGACCGCTGGGGGTGTCAGCAGGGCCACGCAGCTCGAGGATCTGGCGCGGTGGATCGCGGCGTGTCCGACAGACGACGAGGCCCATGCGCTCGTGGGACTGGTCTCGGGCCTGCAGGGAGCGCGTCACTTCGGTACGCCGGACCTCGAGCCTGACGAGATCGATCCCAGCGAGAGCTGGTGGAGTGCGCCGCCGGCACCAGTGGACACGACCTTGCGCCACTACGGCCGCACGGCTTCGCCCGGCACACCCAAGGCGGTCCCGGATCGGCGCAAGGAGAAGACCTTCCTTCGGCGCCGCCAGGAGGACCGCCGCCGCAAAGAGGATGAGGCGAGCCGCGCGCTGTTGGCTTCGATGACCCAGTGTCGACCGCTCGACGAGCGGGAGTTGCGCGTGTTGCTGCGCCTGCTCTCCCGGGCTCTGACCACCCGCCGCCCTGCACAGACGACCATCCAGACGGTCCGGGGCCGACTGCGGCTGCGGATCGAAGCGGCGGAGCAGGACACCTTGGTGCGAACCACGCGGGGCACTCTGCTGCTCGAGGGGCATCACCTCGAGGTCACCGAGTCGGGAGCCCCCCGAACCGCGAGGCCCAGCGAGGCGGGGCAGGAGGCTTCGCCATGAGAGGCGTGCGGGACACGGAGCTGGGTGACTTCCAGCGTGCCGCGAGGACGCTCTTGGTCAGGGGCATCCTCACGGCCAGGGTTCCCGGCGAGGCCCAGTGGCGCAACGTGCGGCGGTACGCTGAGCCGCTCGACCAAGCCTTCTTCGAGCTCGCTGGGTACCGTGTGGAGCGTGGGCGCAGCGCAGTCTGTCTGGTCCGTGCGACCGACGAGCTGAAGGTCGTTCCCATCTTCTCCACTCCGAGTGGCCGCCCCTTCGAACGGGTGCGCTACGCCCTGGTCGTGCTCACGCTCGCGGCGCTGGAGCGGTCGGGTGGCCAGACCACGCTCACGGACCTCGCCCGTCGCATTCGACGCTCCGTGGATCAGATCCCGGATCTGCCTTTCGACACCGACGCCCACGCTTCGCGGCTGGCGTTGAGCCACGCGGTACGGGAGCTCGAGCGCTATGGCGCGTTGAGCCTGACCGATGGCTCGCGCGAGGCCTGGGAGCAGGGGGTCGAGGAGGCCGAGGCCCTCTACGACATCGATCGGGAGATCTGTCGCGCGCTGTTTCCGCTCCCGCGCGGACTGCAGGGCTGCGGTGGTGTGGCCGGCTTGTTGGTGCGGGAACCCGCGGCGGTCGGGCGGGACGAGGCTCGGCGCCTCCGTCGCCAGCGGTTGGCGCGCCTCCTGCTCGAGCGGCCCGTCATGTACTTCGACGAGCTGTCAGATGAGGATCTGGCCTTCCTGCATCGCGAGGCGGGGAGCCTGGCCGAGCAGCTCGACGAGCTCACCGGGGCGACCTTGGAGCGGCGCAAGGAAGGTCTGGCCCTGGTGGATCCCGGACGCCACTTCTCGGACATCGCGTTCCCCCGTGGAGGCGCGAACCAGCAGGCAGCGCTCTTGCTCGCGGAGAGGATCTGCGAACAGGTCGAAGGCCTCGCGCGGCTGCGCGCTCCCCACGGCTCCGAGCGCGCCGAGGCCATCGCCGTGAGTCTGGACGGAGCGGCGCCGGCCGCGCTCGATGCCGATGGATTCCGCGCGACACCGCGGGTGGGAGCCCGAGCATTGCTGGTGGAGCGTCAGAGCCTGGAGCGTCATGCCGAGGAGCTGTGCGAGGCGCTCGCTCCTGCGCTCAAGGCGGCTCACCGAGAAGATCCCATGGTCTTTCTCGATGACGCCATCGGGGTGCTGGAGTCCTTCGATCTCGTGCGCACGGTTCCCGGCGGCATCGCTCTTCTTCCAGCCCTGGCCCGCTTTCGCGAGCTGAGGGTAGAGGTGTCCCACGAGCTGGAGGCGCAGCTGAGCTTGTTCGGAGGGAACGGTGGGAGTTGACAGGTTCGAGCCGGTCCGTGCGGGCATCATCGGCATCTGGGACTACAACGAGCAGATCTTCCGGTTTGCCGGCGGGCGGCTTGTGCTCAGGGGCGCAAACGGCTCGGGCAAGACCAAGGCGCTCGAGGTCCTGGTGCCCTTTGTGTTCGACGGCAGCATCGACGCCCGGCGGCTCGATCCGTTCTCGAGCAAGCAGCGCACCATGCGGAGCAACCTGCTCTATGGCGACCAGAAGGTCGGGCATGGCTACTGCTGGCTCGAGCTGGCCAAGGGAGACGAGACCGTCACCGTGGGCGTGGGGATGCGGGCCCAGGAGCGGGGCACCGGCGCGACCACCTGGTTCTTCGTGGCCGATGGCGTGGTGGGCGAGGACATCCACCTGCTGTCCGACAACAGGGTGCCCCTGGGGCGCCGCGAGCTTCGCGGTCAACTTGGTACCGCCAGGGTCTTCGACCGCCGCAGCGACCACCAGCGGGCCGTAGACCAGCGCCTTTTCGGGCTCGGACCTGATCGCTTCGAGGCCATGCTCGAGCTGGTGCTCACGCTCCGCCGGCCGCAGCTCGCCAAGGATCTCGATCCCGACGCGCTCTCGGATGTTCTCTCGGATGGGCTTCGGACCGTCGACGAGGATCTGCTCCGCACCAGCGCGCAGGCCTTCGACAATCTCGAGTCCGCCCAGCGAGACTTGAGCGAGATGGAGCGGGCACACCAGGCGGTTGAGGAGCTGCTCGTCCACTGGCGCACCTACCTGCGCGCCCGAGCCGCCAAGCGGGTCGCTCGGGTGGAGGAGATGCAGGACCGCGTCAGGCGAACCGAGCATGGCATCGCCGAGAAACAGCTCCACATCGAGCGCAAGGCGCGCCAGGCCAGTGCGGCGGAGCGCCGGGAGCAAGCGCACCAGGCGGAGATCGAGACCCTGGGTGCGTCCATCGAGGGGCTCAAGCGATCGAGCGCGTACCGCAACCAGCACCAGCTCGAGGATGCCCGCGATGCGGCGCGGGTGGCAGCCGTGGCGAGGGATCGTACTGCCGCTGCTGCCGCTGCTGCCGCGGGCCGTCTCTCGAGGGCCACGGAAGGGCTCGAGAGCGCCGAGAAGAACCTGAATGGCGCGAACGAGCAGCTCCAGGAGCGCCAGGGCGAGCTGCGGGCGCTGCTTCGGCTGGTCGAGCTACCCTCCGAGCGCGATGTCGACCCCGCTGCTTTGGAGGCCGATCTCATCGTGCGAACCACGGGCGCCGATGCGGTGCTCGAAGAGGTGGTACGGCTCGAGAAAGCCATAGGTGCGCTGAGCAGGGCGGAGAGAGCACTGCAGAAGGGCATCGCGGACCTGGAACAGGCAGAACAGCGACTCAGCGGTGCCCAGGAACAGCTGGCCTCGAGGCTGTCCGAGGCCGAGTCAGGGTTGAGGATCTGGCACGAGGATCTTCCCGCTGACGCTGCGGCGATGTTGGAACTCCAGCCCTTGCTGGCATTGGTCCCCGAGCTGGGTGCTTCTGCAGACCTCGTCGACCACGTGCGAACGGGACTGCGGCCGCTGCGCGATCGGTGGATCGCGCGACGGGATGAGCTCCTCCGGGCCGCTGAGGAGGCCGAGGCCGCGATCGAACGGTGCTCGGACGAGATCGAGGAGATTCGAGCAGAGCGCCAGGATGCCCCACCAGCTCCCGCCACGCGCGGGGCGAGCCGTGAGGGCCGTGAGGGCGGGCCCCTGTGGCGTCTGGTGCGTTTCCGTGACGACCTGTCCGACCAGGAACAAGCGGGGCTCGAAGGCGCCCTGCTGGCATCGGGATTGCTGGACGCCTGGGTGTCGCCGGAGGAGCCGGAGCCTGCCGATGGGTTCTCCGGGGAGGACAGCTGGCTGCGTCCGCTCGGGCCCGTGGATGGCCCATCCTTGCTTGCCGTCCTGGAGCCCGAGCCAGCCCCTGGTGTTCCTGCGGCGCAGATCGAGTCGATCCTCGCTTCCATCGCGCTCGGGAAGGCGCAGGTCGGTGTCGGAGCCGATGGCTTCTTCGCTCTCGGTCCCCTCGTGGGCCACCACCAGCCCGCACGGGCGCGCTACGTCGGCGCCACCGCCCGAGAGCGTCATCGGGCAGAGCGCATCGCACACCTCGAGCGTGAGAGTGAGCGCCTGGGCACCGAACTGGCGAGCCTGAAGGCCGAGGCCGCCTCCGTCGCATCCGACATCGCGCAGCTCGAGCAGCTCCCGCGGGCCCTTCCATCCGCCAAGCCCGCCCGCAGGGCGAGGACGGAGCTGCTGCAGGCCGAAACGCTTCGCTCGCGGGCACAGGCCGACAAGGACGCTGCGTCAGGGAAGCGGGACCGCGCTGCGCGCGAGCGCGATCAAGCCCGCCACGCTGTGCGCCGGTCGGCATCGGAACACGGGATGCCCGACGACCCCGAGGCGCTGCGTGCTCGTCGGCAGCATCTCGAAGACGCTCACTCGGCCCTTGGGAACTACCTGCGTGCCACGGAGATGGTGGAGCTGCACTCGACCAGTCGCGATGACGCTGTCATTCGTCGCGACGAGGCAGACGAGGTGGTGCGGGACGCGCAGCGAGATCTGGCGGTTGCCTCCGCCGAGCACGCGAAGCGCAAGGCTAGGCTCGAGGCCATCGAAGCCACCCTTGGCGAAGAGATCAAGCAGATCCTGGCCAAGATCGAGGCCCTCGAGGGCCGCCTGCGGCAAGAGAAGCAGTCACTCGAAGAGGCCAGCCAGGACCGCATCGACGCCGAGACCGCGAAGGCGAGCTTTGTCGGCGAGAAGAATGTGCTCGAGAGGCAGCTCCCTCAACAGCAGCAGGATCTCGAGCTGGCCGAAGCGGCGCTGCGCCCCTTCGAGCAGATGGACGTCCAGGTCGCGCTCCAGGTCGCCGAGGACGACGCAGACTTCTCGGCGAGGCTGGCGGCAGCGGTCCGGGGGGCCTCGTTCTCGGACGAACACATGAAGTCCACCGAGACGCGCTTGGCCAAGCGCCTCGAGTCGCTGGACCAGAAGCTGGGCAGCAAGTTCCACTCGTTGCGCTGGACCGACGACGGCATCACGCTCGTCCAGGTCCGGGACGAGATGGGCGCGCATGGCCTGTCCACCTTCGGTGGGCGGCTAGGGGATCGTCTGCGGCTGGCCAAGGCGCTGCTGGACCAGGAGGAACAGAAGCTCTTCGAGGACCAGCTGCTCGGCAACCTCTGCGGCCAGATGCGTGAGCGCATCGACGAAACCCGGAACCTGGTCCAGGCCATGGACCGCGCCATGCGCGCACGCCGGCTCGCGAGCCGGAAGTCCCTGGGCATCGCGTGGCGCCCGGTCCCGGACGCCCCGGCCGAGCGCAAGGAGCTGCTCCAGCTGCTGCAGGTCGAGCCCAAGCTCCTTGGGCCGGAACGGCTGCAGCGAATCCGACAGCTCCTGTCGGACGAGGTCCAGGCGGCGCGCCAGGAGCGTCCGGACCGCGAGTACCTCGAGATCCTGGTCGATGCCCTGAACTACCGGCGATGGCACCGCTTCGAGCTCACCCTCTACGAGCCGGATGGCAGCAGCCACCGGCTGTCCAAGAGCCGCCACAGCCGCCTGTCGGGTGGTGAGAAGGCTGCGACCCTGCACCTTCCGCTCTTCGCGGCCGCTCATGCCCACTTCCAGGCGGCGCGCCAAGACTGTCCACGGCTGGTGGCCATGGACGAGGCCTTCGCCGGCATCGACGACACTGGCGTGCCGGAGCTGCTGCGCCTGGCTCACGAGTTCGACCTGGACTTCTTCCTCACGGGCTACGACCTCTGGGTGACCGAGCCCTTCCTGCCCGCAGTCATGCACTACGACCTCGTCCACGACCCCGTGACCCGGGCGGTGAGCGCCTGGCCCATCCTCTGGAACGGCCACGAGACCATCGAAGGCCGCGACGCCGACCCCTGGAACGCGCCATCATGAAACAGCGGGTGCAGCTCGATCACCTGCGGGGCCCCGGCTTCGCGAGGCTGTGGAAGAATACCAGGGCCCGTCTCGAGCGGGAGCCCGAAGCTCTGTCATCCGCGCGCACGTCACTGCGCCAGCCGAGCGATGTCGAGCGAGACGCGATCGGTGGCCTGCTGGGCAAGCGCTTCGGTGGCGCCACGATCACCGTGGGCTTCGAAGACGTCGATTCCGCTCTCCGCGAGGCCACAGGGCATGGACTCGTCCACTGGCTCGAACGGCTGGGTGGCCCACTGCGCGACAAGCCTGCCGAGCAGCGGGTGCGGGAGGCTGCCATCCAGGCAGCCGTCTCTGGCGCGCGCAGGAGTGTCCTGGCCGGAGAGTCGTTCTTCGAGTTGTGGCTCGATGGACTTCAAGGCGCGGCGCTGACCCGGATGGAGGGGGAAGGGGCGCTGGAGCGGCTCCAGCTTGCGGTGCAAATCCTCGAGCAGCTGCCAGCTCAAGACGTGCCCATCGCCGTGTTCGCCAGCGACTGCCTTGGGAACACCAAGGTGCTCGACGACACGCCACTGGAGCGGCTCGTCCTCAAGGCCCTCGCGCTCAGAGCGGGCGTGCCAGTCCCGGACGGTGCGGACACGCGGCGCGCTCTCTGGGAGCGGTTCGGGGTCGTGCCCGATGACCTGGCCGCCCAGGTGCTCGTGTTGAACCTGCCGGCGGTCGGAGATGGCGTGTTGGACCGACTGCTGGCAGAGGGGGCCTCACACGGCCTGCCGCTCCGAGTGACGCTGCATCAGCTGATGCGCCATCCGCCCGTGCTTGCGCCGGGGCCGGTCTACGTCTGCGAGAACCCGGCGATCCTGCGGATCGCTGCGGAGCGCCTCGGCGCGAGCTGCCTACCGCTGGTGGCGACGGAAGGGCGGCCTGGCACCGCATTTTGGCGGCTCATGGCACGGTGCCCCGGGCCGGTGCGCGTGCGCGCAGACTTCGACAAGGTCGGGGTGGAGATTGTTCGGGACGTTCTCGAGCGCACAGGGGGGGAAGTCTGGCGGTTCGATGCCGAGACCTACGGGGTGGGGGCTCCGGTGGATGTGGAGCTGCCGAAGGCGTTGCCGGAGACGCCGTGGGATCCGGCGTTGCGTGTGGCCATGGAACGGCAGCTTCGGGTCGAAGAGGAGAGCCTGTTGACGGTGCTTCTCCAGGATCTTGGTGAGCGATAAACCACCGGATGAGCCGTAGAAGGCGGGCCCGCTTGGCGGGTTGAGGTTCCCGATCTCCTACGCCGCTGCGTCCTGTTCCTCCATCTTCGCGCAGCGCCACTCCAGCCCTCGCCTGGCCGGCCGGAAGGCCTGCTCCACGGGAGGGATGACCTGACGACCCTCCAGCTCGGCAAGCTCCTGCTCGCCACGGGAGCGGTGTGGGATCAGCCTGCGTGACCGACGCCAGATGCCTTCTGGACTCGGGGCGATGAGATGGCTGTCCATGGCCCAGTGGTGGTTCTTGCAGAGGGCCATACCGTTGGTGGGGTGGTCGTTTCGGCTCACCGAGAAGGGCACGAGGTGAGCAGCCTCCACCAGGCCCAAGGGTAGGGAGCCGGTGCCCAGCTCCAAGCCGCAGGCCGCGCAGCGGAAGCCGTAGATCTCGATGACGATCTTGCGGAAAGCTGCGCTCCGACCTTGCTGGGGTGTTCCGTACAGCGCTGGCTCATCGGCGGCGCAAGGCGGATGCATGGCTGGCCCGAGCAATGCCTCGCGGTGCTCCGAGAAGTAGCGATCGATCAGGGCATCCCGAAGGCTTCGCCGGTTGTGTCGATCCGCGAGTAGGGTTGCGAATTCGGAGGACAGGTCAGCGAACGCCTCGCCGATGTCCATGACCCTGGGGGTGTTCCGGAGCGACTGCGTTGTCCCGTCACTGATGAGCACTGGGGACCAGAAGTCCGTGCTGCGGAGGTGGTAGAACGGTAGCTCCGGCGAGCACGTGTCCTTGCCCGTCTTCACCACCTGGAAGATGCGCTTGAAGGCGGCGCGGAGGTCCTCGGACCATGCCACGCGACGGGTGTCCGCCCCCTTGTCCATGAGCTCCAAGACTGCGAGCAGCATCACGGGCTTGTGGGGGCTCTCGTGGCGATCCTCGCCCCGGCCCACGACGTTGGGATTCAGGTGGTAGAGCTTCTCGATGGCGGAGTCGAGGGACACGGGCGAGTATAGACCTTGGCGGGGAGCGGGACCAAGCAGGACGGCGGATGCCGTGCAGGCCGTCCTTCATCGGTAGCTGGGCGCCCGCACCGGCCGCACCACCCCCAGCCCGATCTCCTGGGTCCATTCCTTCTCGTCGGGCTGGGTCAGCATCTCCAGGGCCTTCTCTGCACTGGTCAGGGGATCAATCTGCTCGATGTGCAGCCGGATAAGGGCGAGAGCCTCATCGAGAGCCTCGTCGCGCATCTCCTCCGGGACCACATGCTCGACCTCGTCGAGGAAGGCGCGCAGCTCCCTTGCTGCCCTCCACTGACGCTGCATCTGCAGCACCTGCAGGACGAGCGCGTCCTGCCGTAGGCGTTCCTGGTGCGCTGCCTCAGCTCTTCGCCTGCGCTCGTTGAGCTCGCGGCGCTGGCGCTCGTGTTTCTCACGCTTGGTGCGGAGTGCTTCGGCCGCCACGAGCAAGCCGGTGGAGAAGCCCGAGAGCTTTTGCTCCAGGGGGCAGCTGGGCGTGTCTTCCCAGCGCTGACGCGTTCCCATGCCCTCGAGCCCCACCAGCTTGAGCATCAGGCGGCCTGTTGGCGTGAAGGCCTTGACCGGATCGTTGCTCCAGAGCGACCGAAGGCGGCTCTCGGTCTTGGTCCGCTGCCGCTCGGTGACCCGGAGCCGCTCGACCAGCTCGACACCGAATCGCTCTCCGTTGACCTCGATCCAGGTCTCGAAGGCGTGGTCCTTGCTCTTCCTGCTCACCTCCAGCTTGCCCCTGACACTCGCGATGCAGCTCAGCACCGTCGCGAAGATGTCCAGCGCGCGATCGAGCTGCGAGGGAGAGACGCGGATGGCCAGGATCTTCCGTCTCCAAGGGCGGATCAGCAGACCACGATCATCCACCCTGGCCTTGGACAGAACCGACCTGGTGGTTGCGAGGATCGGATTCGATGGGCCGCTCTCCGACCCCTTGCCTGGCACGGTCGCGGCGGGCTGCTTTGGTCTGGCGACGCGTAAGCGGAGCTCGACCTCGCCGGGTACGCCCTCGATGACGGGGAGTGGGGGCGCAGGGACAGGTCCAGCGGCGACGTCCCTCCGGCGCCAGTACCCCGGGGGAGGCCTTGGGATCTGCATCTGTTGGCAGGCTTGCACGATCGCGCCGTAGTGGACCCCGTGCTCGCTGCAGACAGCGTTCAACGGTCGAGACCAGATGGCCTCGTAGAGCTGTTGTCGGGTAAATGTGGGCATCGGTCTGCTCCCGCCGGCCAGGAACGGATCCACCTGGTTGCGTGATCGCAGGGCCAGTC